>JAWXUO010000066.1:0-8112 GCA_044426355.1 Clostridia bacterium
AATTATTATAGTCCATAATATTTTGATTCTCCTGTTACTTTGGTGTCGTTACTTTATTTTAACAGAAAATCCTTTTATTGTGGACTTTTTTATGTGTTCAATTTGATTATACAATTAACCATTAAAACACTGACTACTGTCAGTGTTTTTTTATTAATGCAACACCTTTTGGCTACCATCTATGATTTCGCACATAATTTATTTGATTTTTAGCAATAAAAAACCACTAGACCTAAATCTAGTGGTTATATTTATATCAAATTATTCGTTGATAGCGATAACAACGCCAGAACCTACTGTTCTACCACCTTCACGGATAGCGAAACGTAAACCTTCTTCGATAGCGATGTTTGTGATTAATTCAACGTCCATTTCAACGTTATCACCAGGCATACACATTTCTGTGCCAGCTGGAAGGTTGATAACACCAGTTACGTCAGTTGTACGGAAGTAGAACTGAGGACGGTAGTTGTTAAAGAATGGAGTATGACGTCCACCTTCTTCTTTAGAAAGAACGTAAACTTGACCACGGAATTTTGTGTGTGGTTTGATTGAACCTGGTTTAGCAATAACTTGACCACGTTCGATGTCTTCTTTACCGATACCACGAAGTAAAGCACCTATGTTATCTCCTGCTTCAGCGTAATCAAGAAGTTTACGGAACATTTCGATACCAGTGATAACTGTTTTACGAGGAGCTTCTGCAAGTCCTACGATTTCAACTTCGTCAGATAGGTTGATTTGACCACGTTCAACACGTCCAGTTGCAACTGTACCACGACCAGTGATAGAGAAAACATCTTCTACTGGCATGATGAATGGTAAATCAGCTTTACGTTCTGGAGTTGGGATATAATCATCAACATTTTGCATAAGTTCAGAAACTTTAGCGTAAGCTGGGTCTGATGCATCTGTAGAAGCACATTCAAGTACTTGTAGAGCAGAACCCATTACTACTGGAATGTCATCGCCTGGGAAGTCGTATGATGATAATAAATCACGGATTTCCATTTCAACTAATTCTAGTAATTCTTCATCGTCAACTTGGTCAACTTTGTTCATGAATACTACGATATATGGAACACCAACTTGACGAGCAAGAAGAATGTGTTCACGAGTTTGTGGCATTGGACCATCAGCAGATGATACAACAAGGATAGCTCCGTCCATTTGAGCAGCACCAGTGATCATGTTTTTTACATAGTCAGCATGTCCTGGGCAGTCAACGTGAGCGTAGTGACGAGCTTCTGTTTCGTATTCAACGTGTGCAGTATTGATTGTGATACCACGTTCTCTTTCTTCTGGAGCTCCGTCGATTTGATCGTATGCTTTAAATTCTGCTTTACCTTGTAATGCAAGTACTTTTGTAATTGCAGCAGTTAGTGATGTTTTACCATGGTCAACGTGACCGATAGTACCAATATTAACGTGTGGTTTGTTTCTCTCAAACTTAGCTTTTGCCATTTTAAAATCCTCCCGAATATTTTTTATTTTTATTTTATATTATTTTTACTTAAAAATCAATAGTTTTTATTAATCTTTATTTGACATAATTTTTTCTGCAATATTTTTTGGAACTTCGATATAGTGTGAAGGTTCCATTGAATATTGACCACGACCTTGAGTCATAGAACGAAGGTCTGATGCATATCCAAACATTTCAGAAAGTGGAACATGTGCTGATAATTGCACAGCACCAGGACGAGTTTCTTGTCCTAATACTTGACCACGTTTACCACTTATGCTTCCCATTACTGAACCTAAATAATCATCAGGTACAATAACGTCAACTTTCATAATTGGTTCCATAATTACAGGTTGTGCTTTACGCATAGCTTCTTTGAAAGCCATTGAGCCTGCAAGTTTGAACGCCATTTCAGATGAGTCAACATCATGGTATGATCCATCATAAAGTGTAACTTTTACGTCTACAACTTGGTATCCTGCAAGAACACCAGCTGTCATAGCACCTTTGATACCTGCATCTACTGCTGGGATATATTCTTTTGGAATAGAACCACCAGTGATTTTATTGATAAACTCGTAGCCTTTACCAGACTCGTTTGGTTCAACAATAATTTTACAGTGACCATATTGACCTTTACCACCCGATTGTTTCGAGTATTTGTGGTCAACATCAGCAGTACCTTTAATTGTTTCTTTATATGAAACTTGTGGTTCACCAACATTTGCTTCAACATTAAACTCACGTAGCATACGGTCTACAATGATTTCAAGGTGAAGTTCACCCATACCAGCAATGATAGTTTGACCTGTTTCTTCGTCTGTATATGTTTTGAAAGTTGGATCTTCTTCTGCAAGTTTAGAAAGAGCAACACCCATTTTTTCTTGTCCTGCTTTTGTTCTAGGTTCGATAGCTAGAGAAATAACAGGCTCTGGGAATTCCATAGATTCAAGGATTACAGGGTGTTTTTCATCACATATAGTATCACCAGTTGTTGTGTTTTTAAAACCAACAGCTGCTGCTATATCACCTGCGTAAACTTGGTCTATATCTTCTCTCGAGTTTGCGTGCATTTGTAGGATACGTCCTAAACGTTCGCCTTTATCTTTTGTAGAATTTAAAACTGGAGAACCAGCTTTGATACTACCTGAGTATACTCTAAAGAAACAAAGTTTACCTACATATGGGTCAGTTGCAATTTTAAATGCAAGTGCAGAGAATGGAGCATCGTCTGATGAAGGACGAAAATCTTCTTCTCCAGTGTCAGGGTTTATCCCTTTAATGTCAGGTACATCAGTTGGTGCAGGCATATAATCAATAACTGCATCAAGTAATTTTTGTATACCTTTGTTTTTATAAGACGTTCCACATACAACAGGAATCATTGAAACAGAAAGTGTTGCCTTACGGATACCTTCTTTAATTTCTTCTTTTGTAAGTTCTTCGCCTTCAAGATATTTTTCCATTAAAACATCATCAGTTTCAGATACATTTTCTATTAACAACGCACGGAATTCTTCTGCTTTATCTTGCATATCAGCTGGAATTTCTTCTTCTCTGATGTCTTTTCCTAAGTCGTCGTAATATACAAACGCTTTCATTTCAACAAGGTCTACGATACCTGAGAAAGTATCTTCAAAACCTATTGGAAGTTGAATTGGAACAGCATTACATTTTAAACGGTCTTTCATCATTTCTACAACATTGTAAAAATCTGCACCCATTACGTCCATTTTATTAACGTACGCCATACGTGGAACACCATATTTATCTGCTTGTCTCCAAACTGTTTCCGATTGAGGCTCTACACCTTCTTTTGCTGAAAGAACAGTTACTGAACCATCTAGTACACGTAAAGAACGTTCAACTTCAACTGTAAAGTCAACGTGTCCTGGTGTATCTATGATGTTTATACGGTGATCTTTCCAAACACAAGTAGTAGCAGCCGATGTAATCGTGATACCACGTTCTTGTTCTTGTTCCATCCAGTCCATGGTAGCACCACCATCATGAACCTCACCGATTTTATAGTTTATACCCGTATAGAAAAGTATACGCTCTGTAGTTGTTGTTTTACCAGCATCTATATGAGCCATGATACCAATATTACGAGTAAGAGCTAAAGGATATTGTCTTCCCATTTTTTTACTCCTTCGTCAATTCAGACTAATAATTAGAATCTGTAATGAGCAAAAGCTTTGTTAGCTTCAGCCATTTTATGAGTGTCTTCACGTTTTTTAACAGATGCACCTGTATTGTTTACAGCGTCTATTATTTCTTTTGCTAGTCTTTCTTTCATGGTTTTTTCACCACGTTTACGGCAGTTTGTTGTAATCCAACGTAAACCTAAAGTTTGACGTCTTTCTGGGCGAACTTCCATTGGTACTTGGTAAGTTGCACCACCTACACGTTTTGCCTTTACTTCTAAAGACGGCATAATGTTTTCTAGGGCTTCTGTGAACACTTCTAGTGGTTCACGACCTAATTCTTCACGTACGATTTCAAACGCATCGTATACGATTTTTTGAGCAACGCCTTTTTTACCATCGTACATAATGTTGTTAACTAGTTTAGTAACTAGTTTTGATTTGTACATAGGATCTGGTAATACGTCTCTTTTTGGAACAAAACCTCTTCTTGGCACTTTGCTTCCCTCCTTCAATTATTTTGAATTTCTTCGGTACTCGACTGTAGTTATAGTGCTACGTCGTCTTGCCTGCCTGAGATTTTTTATATATATAATCTAAGACAAACTATTTTTTGAGCAATTATTTAGCTGCTGCTCCAGCTTTTGGACGCTTAGCACCGTATTTAGAACGTGCTTGCATACGACCATTAACGCCTTGAGTATCTAAAGCACCACGGATTACGTGATAACGTACCCCTGGAAGGTCTTTTACTCTACCACCACGAATTAGAACAACACTGTGTTCTTGCAAATTGTGTCCAACACCACCGATGTAAGCAGATACTTCCATACCGTTTGTTAGTCTAACCCTTGCCATTTTACGAAGTGCAGAGTTTGGTTTTTTAGGTGTCATTGTTTTTACAGTTGTACAAACACCTCTTTTTTGTGGCGACGATTGATTTGTTACCACGTTTCTCTTCGAGTTCAGTCCTTTTTGTAACGCAGGAGCAGTAGATTTTACTACTTGTTCTTTTCTCCCTTGTCTTACAAGTTGGTTAAAAGTTGGCATAACTTCCTCCTTCATTTAAGATTATATATATAAAATGGGTTGCCCCGTTTTATCGCTTAAACCGTCTTTTTTTAAGACAGATTGATATGCAGTGAACATTAGTTCACCACATACCATTATATTATATACTATTTTTTATTCCACGTCAACATAAATTTCATCTAAATTTATAGGGTCTTCTAGGTCTATGTTTTGTTCATATGTTCCTTTTTGGTACATTTCAAGACCAGAACCTGCTGGAATTAGCTTACCTATGATAACATTTTCTTTAAGTCCTAGTAGTGGATCTATTTTACCTTTTATTGCAGCTTCTGTTAAAACTTTTGTTGTTTCTTGGAAAGATGCAGCAGATAAGAACGAATCTGTAGCAAGAGATGCTTTTGTTATACCCATTAAAGTTGGGTATCCTTTTGCTTCTCTTAGCGTTAGTTCGCCTTGACTTATGCGAGCTTCGATTTTGGCATTTTGTGCACGAAGTTCGAATATATCTACAATAGAATCTGTTAGAAGTTCTGTATCACCTGCGTCTGTTATTCTGATTTTTCTCATCATTTGACGAACGATAACTTCGATATGTTTATCATTAATATCAACACCTTGTTGACGATAAACACGTTGTACTTCTTGAATTAAATATGCTTGAACTGCTTCTGGTGTTTTAATTCTTAAAATATCTTGTGGATTTAATGCACCTTCACAAAGTTCGTCACCTTGAGTTACATATTGTCCTTCTGTTACTTTAATACCAGAGCTTGTAGTTAATTGATATTGTTTAGTTTCGCCTGTTTCGTGATTTGTTACGTTAATATTTTTAACAGTCGAACGTCTGTGGTCTTCAAAAGATATAACCCCAGATATTTCTGTAAGCGTTGCAACTTTTTTCGGACGTCTTGCTTCAAATAGTTCTTCAACTCTTGGAAGACCTTGTGTAATATCCGAACCTGCGATACCACCTGTATGGAAAGTACGCATTGTAAGTTGTGTTCCTGGTTCACCGATAGATTGTGCAGCTATAATTCCTACAGCTTCACCCATTCCACAAGGATTACCAGACGCTAGGTTTACGCCGTAACATTTTGTACAAATACCTTGTTTTGCTTTACATTCAAGTACAGTACGAATTTCAACGCTTTTAATTCCAGAATCTACAATAATTCTAGCAGTTTTATCTGTTATCATTTCGTCTTTTGTCACGATAACTCTACCTGTTGTAGGGTCGATAACATCATTTACAGGGTAACGACCTGTTAATCTATCAAATAATGGTTCTATTGTTGCATTACCATCATTAATATCTGCAACTGTGATACCTTCTGTAGTTCCACAGTCAAATTCACGCACGATAACGTCTTGTGAAACGTCAACCAAACGACGAGTTAAATAACCTGAGTCAGCTGTACGAAGTGCTGTATCTGCAAGTCCTTTTCTCGCACCCCTTGAAGAAATAAAGTATTCAAGTACTGTTAAACCTTCACGGAAGTTCGCTTTGATAGGGATTTCGATAGTTTTACCAGACGTATTCGCCATAAGACCACGCATACCTGCAAGTTGACGAATTTGGTTTATAGAACCCCTCGCACCAGATACAGCCATCATGTTGATTGGATTAAATTTATCCAAATTAGCTTGTAGTTCTGCTGTTACTTCTTTACTTGTTTTATCCCATTCTTCAACAACTAGACGATAACGTTCATCATCTGTTATCATACCACGTTTGTACATTTTGTCGATTTTTTCAACTTTTCCTTCAGCTGCACTTACAAGAGTGTATTTTGCTGCTGGAATTTTCATGTCAGATACAGAAACTGTTAACGCACCTTGTGTAGAATATTTAAATCCTAATTTTTTAACTTCATCAAGCACGCTTGCAGTTCTACCAAAACCATGTGCAATAATACAGTTTTCTATAATATCGCCAAGCTCTTTTTTACCACAAGTAAACATTACTTCAAGGTCAAACGGATTAGTTTCACGGTTTACAAAACCTAAATCTTGAGGCAATTGTTGATTAAAGATAATTCTACCAACTGTTGCATCTACTATTCCAGATTGTTTTACACCATTAATTTCTTTTTCTACACGAACTTTAATAGGTGCGTGTATTCCTACAACGCCTTTATCATAAGCTAAAAGTGCTTCATCAAAATCTTTGAATATTTTGCCTGTACCAGCTTCTTCTTCGTTATCTATAGTTAGGTAATATGCACCTAAAATCATATCTTGCGAAGGAACAGTTACTGGTCTACCATCTTGTGGTTTTAACAGGTTGTTTGCAGAAAGCATTAAAATTCTTGCTTCTGCTTGTGCTTCTGCAGAAAGTGGAACGTGAACAGCCATTTGGTCACCGTCGAAGTCTGCATTATATGCCGAACATACAAGAGGGTGAAGTTTTAATGCTCTACCTTCTACTAAAACAGGTTCAAATGCTTGAATACCTAGTCTATGCAGTGTTGGTGCACGGTTTAGTAACACTGGGTGTCCTTTTATAACAACTTCTAAAGCGTCCCAAACTTCTGGTGTACCTTTTTCTATCATTTTTTTCGCAGCACGAATGTTGCTCGCTTCTTTAAGCTCTACTAAACGTTTCATTACAAAAGGTTTAAACAGCTCTATCGCCATTTCTTTTGGAAGTCCACATTGATAAAGTTTAAGGTCAGGCCCTACAACGATAACCGAACGACCAGAGTAGTCAACACGTTTACCAAGTAAGTTTTGTCTAAATCTACCTTGTTTACCTTTTAGCATATCTGATAATGATTTTAACGCACGGTTGTTTGGTCCTGTTACAGCACGTCCACGGCGTGTATTGTCTATAAGAGCATCTACTGCTTCTTGTAGCATACGTTTTTCATTTCTTACAATAATATCAGGTGCTTTTAACTCTAAAAGTCTTTTTAAACGATTATTTCTATTTATAACACGACGATATAAGTCGTTTAAATCTGATGTTGCAAAACGTCCACCATCAAGCTGAACCATAGGGCGAAGTTCTGGTGGTATTACAGGTATAGCCTGCATTATCATCCATTCTGGTTTGTTTCCAGAAAGTCTAAACGCTTCTACACACTCTAAACGTTTTATTATACGAACACGTTTTTGACCAGTAGCTTCATCTAGGTCTGCACGAAGTTCTTTAGATAATTTTTCAAGGTCTATCCCTGCAAGCAAGTCACGAACAGCTTCTGCTCCCATTCCTGCTGTAAAATCATCTTCATATTTTTCACGCATATCTTCGTATTCACGTTCAGTTAGAATTTGGTGAGCTACAAGTGGTGTATCTCCAGCTTTTATTACGATATATGCTGCAAAATATAAAACTTTTTCTAAATTACGAGGCGACATATCTAAAAGTAGACCCATTCTTGATGGAATACCTTTAAAATACCAAATATGCGAAACTGGTGCTGCAAGCTCGATATGAGCCATACGCTCACGACGCACTTTAGCTTT
>JAWXUO010000017.1:0-37334 GCA_044426355.1 Clostridia bacterium
AAGGTTGTTTAAAGCTTCGTCGCCATTTACTAATGCTATTGATAAACTATCTTTTAAAAAGTAATTATTCGTAGTGATTTTATAATTATTTGCTAGGCTCATAAGACAATAGCGTGTTATACCTGAATGGATATTTGGAAACTCGAAAATTTCTTCGGTATACTCGTTTTTAAATGCAGAACCTATTAAATCTAGTTCCCCATTTTCAAGCATATTTACAGCTTTTGAATATGATGAATTTATATTACCTTCATCAATAATTACAAATTCATAGTCCCAACCTGTGTGAAGTGCTACTTGCATTAAATAATCATAATTATATCCAGATAATTTTCCGTTTTCTTGCTCTATATAAAATCCCTCATCTATAATACATGCTACACGCACAACATTTGAAGCAAAAACATCAACATTTAGCATTACACAAAAACAAGCTGTTAAAATTATATTTTTAAATAGTTTTTTAATATTCATAAAAATACCTTTCCTTATATACTCATTCATTATATCATATAACTCTGTAAAAATCAAGGTTTTTCGTATATATATATATATATATATATATATATATATATGCATTTTTTGCACTTTTGACTATTTTTCTAAACTTTTTTCATCTTTTAGCTGTAAATTTTACAAAAAAAATTTTTTATTTTTTATTTTTATTATATAATCATGTGTTTTTTAACAAAAAACGAACAAAATAAAAAATATTTTTAATAAATAATCTAAAAATTCAAACTTTTTCTTATATTTTTTAGAAAAAACATCAAAAGTTAATATATTTGACCATAACTCTTATCAAACTTAGAATTTAAAAATGTAAATTTTTCCAAAAAAATGTTTCTTTTTGCTTAATTATATGCTATAATATTGGTATATTTTATAAAAAAATCAATAAGGAGATATTTTTATGATAGAAAAATCTTATTTTGAATATATGTATGCTGATACAACAAATCCTATAGTTATTTCTGACAGAGTTACAAACGAAGTAGTTTTTATGAATAAACCTATGGAAAAATTTTTAGAAAAATTACCAGAAAATGCTTTAGGTAACACTTGTTACCAAACTATTCATCATAGTTCAACTTCTTGTGATGCTTGTGATAAAGAGCTTATGAGTGTTGGTAAATGTTGCGAACGTTTTATATCACACGAAAGTCTTGGCACTAATTTAAAAGTTGTAACAACTATAATCGACCTTAATGGTGAGTTATTTAATGCTTGTAAATACTTTGTATATTTGCAAGATAATCCAAACTATTCTTTTGCTGAAGCATCAGACGATTTTTTAAGAGCTGTTGCAAAAACTGATGTAGATGATGCAATAAATACTTGTTTAGAAATTGCTGGCAAGTTCTATAACGCAGAACGTAGTTATATTTTCAAAGTTAACCAAGTCGATAAAAGTTTATTTTGTCAATACGCTTGGGTAGACGAAAATGATGACCTTAATCGTGATGACGTTGCACCTGCGTCGCTTAATTTAATTTTAGACAGGCTTGTAGCTAACGTTGATGGAATTATTGATTTTAATTATGAACGCAGTTTACCTACTTTAAATAAATTAGAACAAGTTTTTTTGGTAGAACGTAATATAAAAAATCTTGCTATTCGCCCTATTTATGATTCAAAGGGTGTTATAATAGCCTTTTTAGGTGTTAGTAATAGACATTTTGATAATCCACTTGATTCAAGAATACTAAAAGCTGTAGGCACGTATATTGAACAAAATGTCGAGAAATCTCGCTTAATAACAGAAATTAAAGCAAATACTGATATAGATGCACTAACTGGACTTTTTAAACGTATAAAATACTCTCAAGTAGTTGATGATATAACTAAAAACAACCCAAAATCTATCGGTGCAATTTTTACTAATATAAACGGTCTAAAACGTGTAAATGCAGAAGATGGATACACAGCTGGGGATAAATTAATCGCAAAATCTGCAAAATTATTACAAAAAGCTTTGCCAGATAACACTTTTTTTAGAATTTCTGGCGATGAATTTGTTACTATCTTCGAAAATGCAACCTCGGAATATTTTGAAGAAAATGTTGCGACTTTAAGAAACGCTATAAAAAATCAAGGCGAGCATTTACTTGCAGTAGGTCATTCGTTCGAAACTGGACGAAACATTGATATTGTGCAGTTAATACATAACGCAGACACTTTAATGTATATAAACAAGCAAGAATATTATCATGCAAATCACACAAAAGCTAGTCAAAAACCATCAGATGAAGTTTTAAATGACCTTATGTATGCTATTGATAATGATGAGTTTTTAGTTTATTTGCAACCAAAAGTTAGATTAGAAGACTCTGTTGCTGTTGGTGCAGAAGCTTTAATTAGAAGATTTAGTAAAAAAGAAAATAAAATGATTTTCCCAGACCAATTTATATCAATCTACGAAAAAAGTTCAATAATTCGACACGTTGATATTTTTGTTTTAGAAAAAGTGTGTAAAATTCTAAAAGAATGGAAAAAAACTGGAAAAGCAATGCCTGTTTCTGTAAATTTAAGTCGTGTTACGCTAATGGAATACGATATTGTTCAAACTATAACCAATATTTGCAAAAAATTCGACCTTGATACTAAATATATCGTTATCGAAATTACCGAGAGAATTGGACTTTTAGAAAATAATATCGCCTCAAAACTAATTACAGATTTTAAAGCACAAGGCTTCCCTCTTTCGCTCGATGATTTCGGCTGTGCATACTCAAATATAGTAACCCTTGCGAAAATTGATGTTGAAGAAGTTAAAATCGACAAAAGCTTGATTGATGATTTATTAACTAACGAAAAAAATCGTGTAATTGTTGATAATGTCTTAAATATGTGTTCATCTTTTGAGGGTACTTATGCTGTTGCCGAAGGTATCGAAACAGAAGAACAAGCTGAGGCGTTGCGTAAATATGGTTGTATTTATGGACAAGGATATTTCTATTCTAGACCAATTCCTAACGAAGAATTTTTCGAAAAATATATAAAAGCATCGTAAATTATATGCATTAAGTACTACAAAAAAATTAAAAACTGCACTCAAATCGTTTAAATTATAGTATTATAACTATAAAATTACGAAAAGAGTGCAGTTTTTTTCTTCTCCACTACTTGGGTACATATTAGGGTCAAAGTATAATTTACTAACTTTTCGCATAAAAATAGCACGTATATTTCAATACATGCTATTTATTCTAATTTTTAGCACAATTTAAACTTAATTTCAAAAACTGCACCGTCTTTATTATAAGCACGAATTTTACCTTTCATATAGTCTATCGCTGTTTTGCTAATCGACAAACCAAGTCCTAGATTTCCGTCTTTTCCTTTATAAAAGCGATTGAAAATATATGGTAAATCATGGATTTTAATGCCTTCACCATCATCTTTTATTCTAATAATCGCAAAATCGTCGCTTTTAAAAATTTCTATTTGCACTTCATTTTTCGCATATCTAATGCTATTTGACAAAATATTTATAACAGCTTGAGCTAACACGCTTTCATCTACAAAAACCACAAGATTTTCATCTGTTATATCAAGTTTTATGTCAATATTTTCGCAAATTGCGTAGCCTTGCACCTTTTGCACAAACTCTTTAAGAATATTCGATAAATTTATTTGTTCAAAATTTAATACATTGTTTTCTATTCGAGAAAGCGTTAAAAGTTTATCTACTAGAACATTTAGTCGCATACTTTCTTCTAAAATAATTCCAGCCATCTCTTTTGGATTATCAAAAATCCCTTTTTCTATGCCCTCTGCATACCCACTAATGCTCATCAAAGGTGTTCTTAGTTCATGAGATGCATTTAGCAAAAATGACTTTTGTGCAAGGTCGTATTCAAAGAGCCTTGTGCTCATTTTGTTTATAGAATTTTTTAAATTTTTAATTTCTAAACAGTCGTCAAGCTCGTTTGTGTCTATAATATCACCACTATTAAATTTTTCTACTTTTTTAGATAAATCTACGATAGGTGTAGACAAGCTTTTTGCAATTTTATTAGAATAAAACAACGCTATCATAGTAAAAAACGAGCATAAAAAAATTAATACAATATTTATTATCTTAATAAATTTATCTATGTAATGACCAGATGAAATATAAACCACGATATTGTTAGTTTCTGGAACTATTTTATACAACGCATGGTACTCATTTACACCTAATTCAAAGGTTTTTATCTCATTTTCTTGCGTTTCGCTTAAAAAATGCATAGAAAGTTTAATTATTTCGTCATTTATAAACGTAATTTTTTGGTTTTTTAATATACCTTCCGAGGTTATTACACTTCCGTCTTCTAAAAGCAAAAACATTTCTGTATTATCATAAAATTGCGATGCCTGAATTGACGCACGAACGATTTCAAAATTTCTTATTGTTTGAAAATTTTTCTCAGAGTTATTATCTCCGTATTCTTGCGTGTTTTCATAGATAGATTTGAAAATTTCTCCTACATTATTCGCAACTTCCATAAGTTCTTTTTTTGCATTGTTTGAGGAATATATTTTAATCGTTAAATTTAAAATTAGGCATATGCTCACTGGCAATAATATTATTACGAAAAAAAATGGCTTTAAAATTTTCGATTTAAGAGTTTCCATCATTTTCCTCCAATTTAAAACCAAAACCCCATACCGAAGCTATTTTTACATTAGTATTTATAAGTTTTTTTCGTAGACGTTTAAGTACATCATCTGTCGCTCGTGTATCTGTTTCGAAATCGAATTTCCAAACATTTTTTAAAAGTTCTTCTCTCGATACTGCCCTATCGCTATTTTGAAACATATATACCATTAATGCAAATTCTGTAGGTGTTAGGTCTAAAATTTTGTTTTTTGTTTTGCATATACGAGAATTTACGTCTATTTCAATATCCGAAAACTGCAAAGTCGATAGCGTATCGCTACTTAAATTTATACGGCGAAAAATAGATTTAACACGAGCCACCAGTTCTAGTGGTGAAAAAGGCTTAATTAAATAATCATCTGCACCCATAGAAATACCTATAATTCTGTCATGCTCGCTATCTTTTGCAGAAACTATAATAATAGGTACATTATGCATATTCCTTATTTCCGAACAAATCGTTAAACCGTCTGTCCCGTCCATCATTATATCTAAAATTAGCATATCAGCAGGATTTTTATAAAATTCCTTTAATAGTTCATCTCCACTTTCGAAATTTTTTACAAAAAAACCATCATTTTCAAGAAAACTGCTTATTAAATTGCGAATGTTTTTTTCATCATCTGCAATATAAATTTTTTTCATAATTTTACCTCAAAACATTTATTTCTGTTATTATACCATACTTTTTACTTTAATAATATCAAAATTTAACTTGCCACTATTTTGCCACATTTTTTCCAATGATTTTCCAATAGCCCATATAGTATAATTAAAATATGATATATAGCACTAGCTAATTTCATTAATTTGTTAAAAAGTATCTTATACTTTTGCACAAGTCGTAATTTGCAAGTAAAATTTGTTTAATTACTATAATAAACGGAGGAAAAAATGACAAAAACAGTTCTAAAAAAACCTGATTTTTTATCAAAAATCAAGCTTACAAAAAAGCAAATCATCACAACGATAATAATTATCATCGCAGTACTTTTCTTAGTATCGAAATTACAAAAACCAGAAGTTAAAACTTCTATAGAATATCGTGAAGCCACGGCTTCTATAGACTCTATAATTCAAACTCTAGACAGTTCTGGTACTATCGAAGTTTACGAAACTTTCTCGCTATCTCCAACAGTTACTGGCGATATTTTAACTGCTAATGTAGCACTTGCAGGAGAAGTAGTTGAGGGTCAAGTTTTGTATACTATTGATAATGCAAACGCACAAACTGGCATAGATACAGCACAAACTGCACTCGAAAAACAGCAATCTTCATATCAAGATGCATTAGACGCATTAGCTGACTTAAATATTAAAGCTCCGATTAATGGTACTATTATGAATGTTTTAGTATCTAAAGGAGATACCGTATCAAGCTCAACCGTTATTGCAAATTACACAGATTTAAGTACATTAGAAGTTTCACTTCCTTTCCACTCAGCAAATGCTAAAAATATAAGCGTTGGCGATGTAGCTTTAGTTACAGTAAACGAATTTGGCGAAGTCATAAACGGTATTGTAACTGGTGTATCAAACGGCGAATATATTTTAGACACTGGCGTTTTAGTTTCCGAAGTATGTATCGAAGTTCAAAACCCTGGTGTTTTAACAGATAATTACACAGCGTCGGTTACTATAAACGATATGGCTTGTGCTTTAGTTGGCGATTTTACTTATAAATATAGTGGCAATATAACAGCTGGTACATCTGGCGAAATTACTTCTTTAAACATTATGAAAGGCGACTATGTTTTAAAAAACCAAGTTGTTGCAGTTGTCTTAAACGAAACTTTAAAAGATAATTTAGATGATGCTAAAAGTTCATTAGATGACGCAATTTCTAATCATCAAGACGCATTAGATGCTTTGAATGATTACATTATAACTTCGCCTATAGACGGAACTATTTTAGAAAAAAGTTATAGCGATGGTGATACAATATCAAACGCAAACAATACAACACTTGCTGTTGTTGCCGATATGACAAAAATGAAATTCCAAATGGTAGTCGATGAACTTAATGTTTCAAAAATCAGCTTAAATTCTCCTGTTGTCGTAACAGCTGATGCTATAGCCGATACAACATTTGATGGTTATATCGAAAGCATTAGCATGATAGGTTCGCAAAGTTCTGGTGTTACAACTTATCCTATCGTGGTGGTTTTAGAAAATGTCGATGGTCTTCTTCCTGGAATGAATGTAACAGCAGATATTATTATAGAGCAAGCTGTAGACGAAATTGTTATACCATCTAGCTATGTATCAAGAGGTAATACAGTTTTAATATCATCTACTGACGCACAAAAATATCAAACATCAACCGATGGCACTGTAGGAACAGTTGCTCCTAGTGACATTGATGGGTATCATTATTTATATGTAGAACTTGGTATTTCAAACGGAACTTCTGTAGTTATAACAAACGGACTTTCTGAGGGAACTAAAATTTATATGCAAGTTATTACAGTAACAACAACTGAAAGCGACACCGAAGAATTTGGACTGTCGATCCCTGGTATGTCCGACCGTGTAACTAGTAACTCCACATCTGACCGTGTAACTAGTGGTACTACTACTTCTGGTCCTAGGGGGTAATAAATGATTGAACTACAAGACATTTATAAAATATATCACGAGGGTTCAAAAGAAAACGAAGTTCGTGCTGTTGATGGTATTTCCCTTACTATAAAAGAGGGCGAATATGTAGCAATAGTTGGCGTTTCGGGTTCTGGTAAATCTAGCCTTATGAATATTATAGGAGCTTTAGACGTTCCAACTTATGGTACATATAAACTAAATGGCGAAGATGTATCAACTCTAAAAGATGACCAATTAGCAAGTATTAGAAATCAATTTCTAGGGTTTATTTTTCAACAATATAATCTAATAAATAAATTAAACGTTTACGAAAATGTAGAACTTCCTTTAATTTATACAAAACTTACAGAAAAAGAACGCAAAGAACGTGTTTTAGAATCTTTAGCTAAAGTCGGTTTAGAAAATCGAATGAAACACGTACCAAATAAGCTTTCAGGTGGTCAACAACAAAGAGTATCTATCGCACGAGCTTTAGTTACCCACCCAAAAGTAATTTTAGCAGATGAACCAACAGGAGCATTAGACTCGAAAACTGGTATTGATGTTATGAATTTTATAAGACAGCTAAACGAAGAGGGCAATACTATCGTTCTTATTACCCATGATAATAATCTTGCAAAACAAGCAAAACGTGTTGTTAAAATTTTTGATGGTAAGATTGTGTCTGACACAAGTGGTGAAGCTTATGATGCTTAGTAGATGTTTTAAAATGGCTATAAGTAGTATTTGGTCATCAAAAGTTCGTGCTTTGCTTACAATGCTCGGAATAATTATAGGCATTGCCTCAGTTATTATTATAGTATCTCTTATAAATGGATTTTCAACTTCTTTAAATAGTACTTTTGAAGCTATGGGAACAAATAAAATAACTGCAACTATTTCTCACCCTTTATATTCATCAAGACTTACGCCAGATGATATTTTCACTTTTGCAGAAGAAAATTCTGATATGATAAAATACGTAAGCCCTACAGTTTCCGTATCTGCTACTTTAAAAAATGGAGATATATCTATATCATCTTCTGGAACAGGTGTATCAGAAACTTATTTAAACATGCAAGAAATTTCTATAGGGACAGGAGATGGCATAAATTATGTAAATGTGCTAAATGCTGAAAAGGTTATCGTTTTAGGTAGCTATAATGCTCTCGAACTTTTTGGAAATACAAACCCTATAGGCGAATATATCAAGGTAAACGGAGAGCGTTTTTTGGTTGTCGGTATTTTAGAAGAAGTTTTAAACTCCGAAGCTTCAACCTCTGATGATGTGTTTTATATGTCATATTCATCGGCTCTTGCACTTTCAAACTCAAGGTATCCTACAACGTATGTTTATGGCTCATATGATGATGCACTTGCAACAAAGGATATAATAGACACTTATTACACCGAAACACTAGAAAGTTCAGATTATCATAGACTTATTGCTATGGAAGAAATGATGGCACAAGTAAATGAGCTTACAGGTATGCTAACACTACTTTTAGTTGGTATCGCTGGTATATCTCTGTTTGTTGGTGGTATCGGAATTATGAATATAATGTTAGTTTCTGTTACAGAGCGTACTCGTGAAATTGGTATTAGAAAATCGCTTGGTGGTAAACGCCGTGATATTTTAACGCAATTTATTATAGAAGCAGGCGTTACAAGTTCTTTTGGTGGACTTATCGGCGTTGTTATAGGCATTGCTATATCTTTTTTTATAGGGGATTTAATAGGGCTTACAGCAGTTGTATCTATTCCAAGTGTTCTAATTTCTTTTGGAATTTCTACAGGTATAGGGGTATTTTTCGGTTACTTCCCTGCTTTAAAAGCATCTAAACTAAATCCGATTGATGCACTTAGATATGATTAAATTAAGGAGAAAAAAATGAATAATAAAATTAAATATTTAGCTTTAGCAGGACTTATGTCTACACAAATGGTAGCACCATGTTTTGCAAGCGTATATGAACAAGATATTTTAGCAAACATGGGTATTATGACCTATTATAATGGGGACTTTGAAGAAAACGACTACCTAACACGAGGAATGATGGCGAAAATTTTAGTTACAGCCTCTCAATATAGTGATAATGTTGTTTTTTCAAGCGTTTCGCCTTTTTCAGATGTTAGTACTTCGCATTGGTGTTCGCCATATGTATCAACAGCTGTAAACCACGGACTTCTTCGTGGATATTTAGACGGCTCTTTTAGACCTGATGATAATATAAAAGTAGAAGAAGTTGTAACTGCTGTTTTAAATCTTCTAGGTTTTACAAGTTTTACAGGAACATATCCATATGCACAAATGAACTATGCACAAAGTATAGGTTTGCTTGATGGAGTAAACGTTACAGCAGGAAATTTAATTTCTCGTGCCGATACTGCAGTTATAATATATAACGCTATGAACACAAAAAACAACAGCAACCAAACACATTCTAGCACTTTAGGATATAATACATCAGAACTTACTTTAGGCGATGTTTTAGAAAAAGTATGCTCTAGTCCTACGCTCACTACATCGTACAATAGTTTTGATGGGTATAAAATATATGTAGACGGAAAAACTTCAACATTTGTCCCTGCATACTCTTTAATTTATATTAACGAAAATTCTAAAATGGTGTATGCGTATACGTCAAAAGTTAGTGGTGTTATTCAAAGTATAAACCCTAACATAGAAAGTCCATCATCTATAACAATTTCTGGAAAAACTTATTCTTTATCTACAACAGACGCAAAGCTTTCGGTGTCTTTTGATGGTTTTTATGTAAACGATTATGTAACTTGCATATTAGATAAAAACGGAGATATTGGTGCAATTGTTGATTTTAATATAGAAAACACTGTAGGAATACTTACTAATTGTACGTTAAATTCTAGTGGATATGTTGCTACTTTGCTTACAACAAACGGCGATGTAATTACATATAGCTGTAGCAGTGATATATCAAGCAATATTGGCTCACTTTACGAAATTACAACCGAGGGTACTTTAAGCACCAAATATTATAAAAACTCGCTAAGTGGCACTTTTTTAGATAACACTTTATCTTCTAAAACCGTAGCGAATAATGTTAAAATTTTAGATATTACCGAAGATGTCGATATAATTTCCGTAATACCATCAAGACTTCGTAATGTATACCTTGAAAGTTATGATATTTTATATGTCGAGTATAACGAACAAGGTGAAATATCGAGTTTAATTTTAAATGATGTAACCAAAGATTCATATTCTTTTGGATATATGACAGATGCAAATAATGTACATAATGGTTTGAGTATATCTAGTTCGTTTACTTATCTTCTAAATGGTAGTTATACTTCTAAAAACTACTCAAATATAACTTATTCTGTAGATGTAGGACCTTTTAGAATTTTAGGAAATGGTTCTGATTTTAGCACAGCTAAAAATTTAACGGAAATTAAAAGCGAACTTAGCTATATAAATCAAATGTATTATACTTTTGAAGATGGAACAGAGCATACATTATCAACTGATGTTGTGGCATTTACCATAATAGACGGTACGCCAGTAAGCGTAGATATTGCAGATGTAGACATTCAAAACGCAACATTTTATTACGACGCTACGCAAAAATACGGTGGTGCTATCCGTATGATAATTGTATAAAACGTGACAAGAAATATCAAATAAATTAAGTGCGAAATCGTAGATGTTAATTGCAGGATATTAACTAAATAAAAAACCGAAGTATAGGATTTATACTTCGGTTTGAATTTTAATATATCCAATTTATATAGGGTTTTATTTTCTATAATCTCGTGCAAGTTCTTCTACAAACTGCGTTTTAGGATTTTCTAATATCTCATTTGGTGTTCCGTCTTGCTCTATTTGTCCCGCTTTCATAACTAATACTCTAGTTGCCATACTTAAAGCTTCTTTTATATCGTGTGTAACTAAAATAACGGTTAGTCCAAGCTCTTTATATAGTTTTAACATCATTTCTTGTAACGATTTTCTCGTTATTTCATCGACTGCCGAAAACGCTTCGTCCATTAATAATAACTGTGGGTTAGACATAAGACCTCGTGCTATTCCAACTCTTTGTCTTTGTCCCCCAGAAAGTTCTGCTGGAAATCTTTCTAACATATCTTCGTCAAGCTCTACAAGTTGTAAATATTTTTTTGCATTTTCTTTTATCGCTTTTTTATCCCTTTTAGGTAATAAATTCGGTACATACGATATATTTTTCTCGACATTCATATGTGGAAACAATGCAATTTCTTGAATTACATAGCCGATATTTCGTCTAAGTTCTATCAAGTCTGTATTTGATAAATCTTGACCATTTACAAAGACTTCTCCGTCAGTTTGATTAGTTAATCCGTTTAGCAATCTAAGTAGCGTTGTTTTTCCACACCCAGATTGACCGATAATTGCAACAAATTCGCCTTTTTCTATCGTCAAATTACATTCTTTTAACGCATAGTTTTCTCCATATTTAACTGATACATTATTTAATTTGATAAACTCGTTCATACTTACTCTGCAAGGCCTTTGCTTTGTAAAAATTCTAATGCTACAGTTTTTTCTGAACGTCCGTCAATTTCTACAGCGTAATTCATTGATGCCATTTCTGCATCTGTAATTTGACCGTTAAGTGATTCTAAAGCTTCTCTTAATCCTTCTACTTCTTCTAGTACTTCATTTCTTGCTACTGTTCCACAGAAAAAGTTTGAGAAATAACCTTTGTCATCTTCTAGCACTTTAACATCAGCTACTGCTAATTGTGCATCTGTTGTAAATGCATTTGTAACTTGGATTTCGTTTTGTTCCATAGCTGGGTAGTTTAATCCGATAGCAAGGTCTACTACTTTTGCAAACTCCATGCCATAAGTTTCACTAACGCCTGGTAGTCCTGTATCATTTGCAACAAAATTTGTATTTCCTCCAAATACAAGCTCGCTAGATACTTCACTTAAATCGCTATATGTTTCAAGTTGATACTTTTCTGCAATTTCTGATGTTACTGTTATAGCGAATGTATTGTTAAATCCATATAGACCTGTCCAATCCATATTTTTTTCTGTTTGATAAAATTCTCTTAAATCTTCATACATTATGTCATCTGTAGGAAAATCTTCTCTTGCTACTACAAATATCCAAGCTGTACTTGTATACTCTGGTGTAATATCAAACTCGCCTCTTTCCATAGCTGATTGAATTAATTCTGTGCTTGCTATATCTTTAGTAATTTCTACTTTTCTGCCTGTTCCCTGTTCTACTAATATACCAAGCATTTCTCCCATGATATAACATTCTGTGCCTGCTTTTGTTGCGATTTTTATTGTTTCTGTTGATACCGAGCCTGTGTTGTTGTCGTTTCCTGAACCAGTACTTGTTTCTGTTTCTCCACACCCTGAAAGCATTGATAAAATCATTACCCCTGCTAATACTCTTGCTACTAATTTTTTCATTATATTTCTCTCCTATTTCGTTTAATTTGTTTTTGTATTCTTCCTATTGCCCAATCAACAAGTAGTGCTAGTGATGCATTTAATATACTTCCTATATATGTCATTGCCATGTTATTGCTGTTTATCCCTCGGTATATTGCAACGCCTAGTCCACCTGCTCCTATAAATGATGCGATACCAGTCATTGCTACCGTCATTACTGCCATACTTCTTATTCCACCTAATATAACATCTATAGCAAGTGGTAGTTTAATCTTTATAAGTAATTGTAATCGTGTACTTCCCATTCCTTTGCCTGCGTCTAATAATGCACTCGGCACGCCTTGTATTCCGATATATGTATTTCTAGCTACTGGCATTATTCCATATAGCACTAAAGCTATCGACGCTGTTTTATCTCCTATCCCAGTAAATGGTAATAAAAACCCTAAAAGCGATATTGATGGTATTGTATACACTATATTTATTATTGTCATTATAGGGCCTGATAGTTTTTCGTTCTCGCTCATAAATATTCCTATAAGCAATCCTATCAAACACGATAATATTATCGCAGTAAACGACAACCTTAAATGCTGTAATAATAACTCTAAAAAGAAATCTTGTCTTTCTATCAGCATATTCCACATATCTATTAGCATTTTTCTACTGCTCCTACTGGACAATACTCAAAACAATGTCCACAATGCAGACAATTGTATTCTTTTATTTCATATGGCGAGCCTTCGCTTATACACTTTTGTGGGCAATGCTCTACACACACTCCACACGATACGCAATTATCCATTATTTTAAATCCAACTTTTGCAACTTCATCTCCTCCATATGCAAATCTTTCTCTATATATAGGATTTTTTGATAAGTCGAAAAACTCTCCGTGTCCTTGATACACTAAAAAGCAATCTAATGCATATCTTGTTTCTCCTGGATACACCTCGTTCATTCCTGGATTTTGCACGAATACTTCGTCTAACCATTTTGTTTCTACTTTTTTAACTTTTCCTAAAAATCTTAGCGAAACACACGTTTCTTCAAAGTAATATGACATAGCCACATCTTCTTTTTCTGTCAACTGTTTATGAAATTCTTTACCTCTTGATGATATAATATACATTCCATCATCATTTACTATCATAACATCAATTATTCTTGACTGAGGTCTTCCGTCTTCATCTACTGTCGCCATAGACACGCTTCTACCTTTTCTAAACATATCTAGATACTTTCTTGCTTGCTCATTCATATCTAATCTCCCTTTCTAAATCTTTTATCATTATATGATGTATATATATTTAAGTCAAGTAGGCACATTTTCTATACATACTATCCACCAAGGTGCATACTATACTTTTAGATACCATTGCTTTATATTAAGCTTTATAGACAACTTTTTAATTTTTCAGTTTTATAAATACATTATATTTTAAACACGATTATTCAAACTTTTAAAAGTTAATTTTTATATACAAAATAGTTTGCATTTTTTGTTTAAATATGGTAAAATTGTATAAATAAAATTTTTAGTACAGGAGGAAATAAAATGAAAAAATACACTCTTTCAAATCCAACAAACACACTTGAGGTGTCGCAACTTGCAATTGGACATCTTAATATGCACATTCCAGAAAGAACAGAAATTGCTTATTCATATTTCGAGGAGTTTTTAGAATTTGGTGGAACAACTTTCGATAATTCTCGTAACACTGGAGAGGGTTATAGCGAAACGTATCTTGGAGATTTTATCCAAAAAACAGGTAAACGTCACGATATGATAGTTGCTACAAAATGTGCACATCATGACAGAAAGTATTACAGACCTCGCCTAGATGCTGCTAGTATTTTTTCTGATGTAGACACAAGCCTTACAACGCTTAGAACTGATTATATCGACATTTTATACTTACACAGAGATGACATTGCTCGCCCTGTAGAAGAAATTATGGTCGCTTTAGACAAGGTTGTAAAAGCTGGTAAAGTGCGTGTTTTAGGGGCATCGAATATGTCTGCCTGTAGACTACAACAAGCAAACGATTTTGCAAAAAAAGTAGGGTTAACTCCTTTTTCTGTTTCTCAAGTAAATTATTCAGCTGCACTAACTTCGTCTGCTTCACATGGAGATTTAACGCAAGTTATGATGGACCAAGCAGAAAAATCATGGTATGAGCAGTCTAAAATGCATGTTATGCCATATTCACCAAACGCTAGAGGATTTTTCTCACAAGTTATAGAAACTGGCAAACCAAAAGCGAAATGTCAAGAATTATACGGCTGGTGTCCAGAAAACTTTAGACGCGCTGAGCGAATTAAAGAATTATCAGACAAAACAGGTCATAAAGTTGGTGTTATCGTGCTTGCATACTTGCTTTGCCAAAATATAGACATAAGCCCTGTTATAGCTTTTTCTAAGCGTGAGCAATTTGAAGAAGCAAAACTTGCACTAGATTGTAAATTATCTCAAGAAGATATTGCGTTTATAGACGGAAAATATTTTACTAAATAATTCAAAAATGCTATTTTAATCTAATAATATTTTAAAACACAGACCTAATTTTAAGTCTGTGTTTTATTCTGTAAATATCGCAAAATTAACAAAAGAAATGTTGAATTATAGGTTATATTGTGGTATGCTTTATAAAATAAATTATATAATAGGACGTGATATAAAATGGATAATTTAAAAATATTTAATTGCAATATGGAGCTAACACTTGATATTATTGGTGGAAAATGGAAGCCAATTATTATTTATCATATTGGAAATAACCCTAAAATGCGATATGGCGAACTAAAAAGAATTATTCCGAGTATAAGCGAGCGAGTTTTATCGAGAGAACTTCGAGAACTCGAAAACACAGGAATTATAGCACGAGAGGAATTTAGAGAAAAAATCTTGCGTGTAGAATATTCTCTAACTGATATTGGCAACGAAGTTTTACCTTTGCTAAATGCTCTAACACTGTGGGGGAATAAATATAATAATCTTCATGATTATGCTAAAGTTATTTGTAAGTAAAGTACGGACAAATTTATCTGTACGGATAAAAATATCCATAATTGATAGTTTTAAAATAATTGATTATAATAATATTATCATCATAAGATGAAAAAATAATCAATTAAATTTTGGAGGTATCATTATGGATATTTTAAATGCACTAAAAACTCGTTACTCTACAAAAGAATTTGACGGTTCTAAAAAATTAACAGAAACTCAAATTTCGCAACTAGAAGATTTGCTACAACTTTCGCCATCTTCTACAAACATTCAGCCTTGGCATTTTATTCTTGCAACAACTGATGAGGGCAAAAAAAGAATTACAAAAGGCACGCAAGGATTTTTCTCTTTTAATGAAGATAAAGTAAAAGACGCAAGTGCTGTTGTAATTTTCGCATCACAAGTTGATTTAACAGATGAGCATTTAAACAAAGTCCTCGATAAAGAAGACAAAGACGGTAGATTTCCACAAAAAGAATTTAAAGAGCAAAACCACGGTGCAAGAAGTATTTTTGCGAATATGCACAAGTTTGATTACAAAGATTTTCAACACTGGGTAGATAAGCAAGTATATCTAAATTTAGGTAACTTTTTGCTTGGGGTAGCTTCTTTAGGTTTAGATGCTATCGCTATGGAAGGACTGGATTTAAAAGTATTAGACGAAGAATTTTCACTTCGTGAAAAAGGTTTTACTTCGTCAGTCGTTGTAGCTGTAGGGTATCACAAAGACAGCGATTTTAACAAAGATTTACCAAAATCAAGACTATCTAAAAATGAAATCATAGAACGAGTGTAATTATAGAGAAACACAATTTAGTATTTCTCCTCTTGCACATATCAAAGAATATTTAGGCAATTCCTAACAACTATAGTAGTTAAATTTTTCAGATAATTTTTTTGTGAAAAGTAACGAAAAATTCGCAAAAAAATTCACTGCTAAGGCGTAACCGTTAGTTGCGATGTATTGCCTTTAGCCAAAATGAAAAAAGCATACGGAAAAAGCAGGCATTTATAAATACCTTCTTTTTTTATTTGTTTTAGTTGAGTAAAATTTTAAATCTACCTTGATTTTCACGAAATTTATTTATTACTCTGCGATTTCGTCCGAAAGTATCAGCGTTATAGCAACACCAGCATCGCACTCGATACTTCTAAAGTCTTTTGTAATATCAATTGCTCTCATAGACGTATCTTTCGTGCCAGTTATAACCCAAATAAGTATCTCTTTATTTAGCTCAATAGGAATTTCGACATCAATCCTTGTAGACATAATTCCTTTCATATTTTCAAAGTCTGTTTCAAACTCACTATAATACGTACTATTGCCATTTTCATAAATTGAAAATATCTTAACATCATTTTTTGTCAAATTAATAGCTATTTGATTAGCTAAAAATTCAATTGCTCCTAAATTTTTGCCAGTTTCTTGCCATTTTCCGTCTTTATACACCCAAATTGTAAGCAAATACGATTTTACAGTTTCATCAACTTCAATATCATAAAATTGCAATTCATCATTAAATATCTCTAGTGCTTTCGTTGTTTCTTCTGAAAAATCGCTTGGTTTAATGTATATGCTGTTGCTTTCGTCTTGCGAACACGCATTAATTGATAGACACATTGTTAAAACTATTATTAAACTAAAAATTTTCTTCATTTTGCACCTCCGTATTATATAAATAATTATAGGCAACGCTCATAACTATAATAGTTATTGCTATATCAAAATTATACAATAACACATTATAAAAGTCAATCTTTTTATGCAACATACATAAATATTTTACATTTACTTTAATGTAGGTACAGCAAAAAACAGCACATACTTTTAGTACACGCTGTTTAAATTATTATAAAATTTCTATGTTATCTCCCTAACTTTTATGCCGATGCTTTTGATGCTCTGTAATCTGCAAGCCAAGCTTTAGGGTCATAATCTGCTGATGTAGGGTCTGTTTTATCTACAATAGTTTCTTCTGCCTCACTTGATTCGCCAGTACTATCTGCTAAACTTGCACTGCCAGTAGTTACACCTGTTCTATAAGCTGATAGCCAAGCTGTAGGGTCGTAGTCTTTTGATGTAGGGTCTGTTGCATCTACAACAGTTTCTTCTGTCGCACCTGCTTCTTCAGTTGAACCTACTTCGCCAGTGTCTTCAGTTGTTACTCCACCAGTTGCTTTGTAGTTTGTAAGCCACGCTGTAGGATCGTAAGTCGTAGGATTTGTAGGGTCAGTTGGGTCTACAACTGCTTGACTTTCATCACCTTCGCTCATAGCCTGAATGTATGCAATAGCTTGTACAGAAGGTACATAAGTATCTTTTTGCAATTGATGTGTTGAACTAGGCGATTTAGTAGATTGTATAGCCGTTTCGTCCGTTTTTGGCTCTGTTCTATTAATGCCGTGGTTCGTTGGTTTCTGCACCTGATACATTGCTTGTGCAGAAAGATTTCCTGAAATATTCATAGCATTCTCCTTTATTGTTTATTTTACATTTTGTAATATTCAGTATAACATATAATTAAATCCATTTCAATAGTTAATTGTATTTTATATAATGTAAATTTGATATATATTTCTAAGCAATTTCCAGCTAAATTTTATCTTTTTCGTAAAAACCATCGCCATTGCTTTGTAACTTACCGTACAATCGGTTTGTATACACTGAATTTTCATGTTAAGAAAGCTTCTACCATGAAAATCTACTCATATTTTTATAATTTCTCATCGTTTTGCAAAACTAAATTTATATTGCTTTTTTCTCACAACCTCCATGATATTTATTTAAGCTTGACTTATTAAAATTTTGGTATCGTACCATGTTAATAATTTGTACTATTTTTATTTGAAATATCTAATATTATAAACTTCAGACTTGATTTATACATTTTTTAAATATAGACAACACCTCATAACTATAACAGTTGAATTTTTCAGATAAATTTTTCGTTTATTTGTGCAAAAATTATGCAGTAATACTTTCGTCTTGCAAGTGATTTTTGTGCAAAGTTACAGAAAATTCACAAAAAAGTTGACGGTTTCGGCGTAAGACGTTAGTTGTGAGGCGTTGCCTATATTATTAAAAATCTTCTTGACAATCTATATATACTATGTTAATATTAAATTACTTAGTAACCCTAAGCAAAAAAACAAAAACTGGAGGAGTTTTTTTGTGGATAAGATGAATTTATTCAATGAACACTTAGACGAATTACAAAAACAAATTCATTTAATAAAAAAAGCACGAACGAAACAATTTGGATTGTTTCAAAATAGTGATACCAATATTTTAAGAAATATTGCAAGACATGAAAAAAAGTATGGTATAAAGCCAACTTCCGTAAAAGTTAGTCAACAACTGGGTATTACTCAAGCAACCATTACCCCTATGCTTGACCGATTGTTAAAGAATGGCTATATTTCAAAATCTATCTCCCCCACTGACAAACGTGCCAAATTGCTGAGTATCACACCAAAAGGACATGAACTTTTGAGAGAAAATAGTCTGGCTGAGAAAAAACAAATAGAAAAATTAGTCACGTATTTAGGGGAAGAGGACACAAAGGAATGTATTCGACTTTTGAAAAAAATAACGGATTTTATTTTTAAAAAATAACTCATAACAAAATTATTCAAAGTTTAAGTACAGCAAATGCTGGACTTTTCTTTAAGAAAAAATATACTTAGGTATACGAACGAAAGGTGAAAACATGAGAAAAATTGCTATATATGGGAAAGGTGGTATTGGTAAATCCACAACCACTTCAAATTTATCTGCAGCTTTAGCACAAAAAGGCTTTAAAGTTATGCAAATAGGCTGTGACCCTAAGTCAGATTCTACTAAAAATTTAATGGGTGGTAAGGTTATTCCATCTGTTTTAGATATGCTAAAAGAACACGGCGATGATTTAACTTTAGAAAACGTGGTCTATACTGGTTTTTCTGGAGTTTTATGCGTAGAATCTGGTGGCCCTACCCCTGGTATCGGCTGTGCAGGACGTGGTATTATCACAGCTTTTGAAAAATTAGCAGAACTTAAAGCTTTTGAAACATATAAGCCTGACATTGTAATTTATGATGTACTTGGCGATGTGGTTTGTGGTGGTTTTGCAATGCCTATTCGTGATGGATACGCAAAAGAAGTATTTATCGTTTCTTCTGGCGAAATGATGGCTCTTTATGCTGCAAATAATATTGCCTCTGCTGTAAAAAACTTTGAAAAACGCTCTTATGCAAAACTTGCAGGACTGATTTTAAATTCTAAAAATATCGAAAACGAAAGAGAAATCGTCGAAAAAGCTTGCTTAGAAATTGGAACGGATATTATCAAAGAAATTCCACGTTCTGGAGATATTCAGTTAGCAGAAAACCAAGGTGGAACAGTTTTTGAATTTACAAAAGAGTCGCTTATGTGTCAAGTGTATCAAGAATTAGCCGAAGAAATTATAAATAAAACATCAGATGTTTAGAAAGAGGCTTTTATGGAAAAAAGAATGAGAAATCCAATAGACGAATTGGACGAAAAAATGAGAAAAGATAGAGAACTATCAGGCATGGAGAGATGTCCTCTATCATCTGCTGCAAAAGCTATCGCCTCTATCGACGGTGCTGTTATGCTTGTTATCGGCACAGAAGAATGCAGTTATTACACACAATCTGGTATTACTAGACGTGGACGTGGAGATTCTTGCTTTTCTGTTGTGATGGATAAACACGATGTAACCTTTGGTTCGGCAGAAAAAGTTGCTTTAGCTATTGAGGAATTGATGGAAATTAGTACACCTAAAAATCTTTTTATAATAACTACTTGCGTTCCAGAAATTATCGGCGAAGATTATCAATCTATAGTTCAAGAAACACAAGAAAAATATAAATTACCCGTTCATCTCTTGTCTACAAACCATTATTCTGGTAAAGATGGCGAATATGGTTTTGAACTTGTAGAAAAAGCTATCGGTTATCCTTTACCTAGAAACAAAGGTAAAGGTGGTAAAAAAGGAGGTCCTATGATGGGCAAACGTGGCGATATGAACGAAGAAGAGATGATGAAAATGATGCGACAAAAAATGGGTGGACACATGAGCGAAGACGAAATGCGTGAAAAAATGCAATCTCGCATGGGTGGAGGTAAACACAGATGAGTTTAGTAAGATTTTTACCAACTTTGTCCGACCGTATGGGCATTTCGTGGACACTTTTACAAATAGATGGTGCTATTGTTTTAGAATATGGACCAGCTGGCACTTCGGCTTATGCTAAGAAAAATTTTACGTCGTTTGATAGTACCGACCAAGCAAAACTTATTACAACTGGACTTAGCGAAAACGAACTTGTTATGGGTGATGACACTCGCTTAGAAAATAAAATCCGTGAATTAGACAAAGTTTTATCGCCAAAAGTAATTTTTGTCTTAGCGTCTTCCGTTTCTTCTGTAATCGGCTACGATGTAGAGGGAGTTTGCAGTTATTTGCAAGATGAAATAAACGCACAGCTTGTCGTATTCCCTCAAGGTGGTTTTTCTGGAGATTTTTCTTCTGGTTTGCAAATAGCTTATGAAAAATTAGTAAACGAGCTTGCTACAGAGCCACAAGACACAAAAAACTGCTACAATATTTTAGGGGTGTCATCATTTTCTTCACACGCTTTTGGTGATGTTGATAAGGTAGAAAAAACGATGAAAGAACATTTCGATTTATCGCCTCATACAGTACTTTGTTTTGAAACAAATTTAGACAAAATAGCTACTATGGGACAAGCTAAAATCAATATTGTTTTAAGTTACGAGGGCTTAAAAGGTGCAAAACTATTAAAAGAACGTTTCGGCACGCCATATGTTTACGGTTTCCCTATTTCTGCAAAAAGCACAGAAAATTTCCTAGAAGAAATCGCTACTTATATCCCTCGAAAAACTACAGCACAAACTATTACATCTACAAAAAAAGCATGGAAAATTGCAGTATATGCACCTTATGATGTGTTAATCGGTTTAAAAGAATATGCACAAGATACAGGACTTTATATAGAATTTTTACTTTGTAACCACTCTTTAAGAGATGTGGAAAATCCTTGCGAGAAAGTTTCGTTTTGCAAAACTGAAAAAGAGAAAATCGCCTTATTTTCTTCCCTTAAAGACACTTTAGTTATAGGCGATGGAACATTTTTCTCGCTACTTGATGATAGCAACCAAAAATTCACACTATCTGTAAGAGATGATAACAACCCTGTGAAACATCTTTTTATAAACGAAAATTTATTCCATTGATAATTTAGAAAGACGAGATACAACAATGAACACCAAAAACATCGGCGAAGAACTAGAACTAAATCCACTGCGAAAAACTATCTCAAAATACGCATTACCAGCTATTTTAAGTGGACTTGTTGCAGCTCTTTATAATATTATTGACCAACTTTTTATAGGTCATATCATAGGAATTGAGGGCAACGCTGCCACAAACGTCGCCTTTCCTTTAGTAACATTAACCACAGCTATTATGCTTTTATTAGGCTTAGGTGGAGCAGTTAATTTTAGTATTGCTCTAGGAAAAAAGGACTTTGACAAAGCAAAAAAATACGTAGGTGCTGTTTTGATAATCACACCTATAATCGGTATTTTAATCACAACTATGACATTATTGTTTCTAAATCCACTTTTATGGGCATTAGGAGCAACTGAAAACAGCTTCAATTTAGCATTTTCCTATGTAAGTATTACAGCTTTCGGTTTTCCTCTTTGGATGACATCAGAAGCCACAACAAAAGTTATAAGGTCCGACGGCTCGCCAAAATATGCTATGATTTGCTCGCTTATAGGGGCGTTGCTAAACTGTATTTTAAACCCACTTTTAATGAAAGGGTTTAACCTGGGAATAGACGGAGCTGCGTGGGCTACTGTAATTGGACAAGGAGTTTCATTTATTCTTTCTATAAGATATTTCAAAAACTTTAAGTCTTTCCCATTAACATGGAAAGAAATGAAACCAGATTTATCTGTAGTAAAGCAAATATGCAAAATTGGGACAGCTCCTTTTCTTCAACAAATCGTAATGATGTTGACTCAAATTGTAATGAATAACTTGGTGGTTCACTACGGTGGATTATCAGAATATGGAACAGAAATCCCTCTTGCGTGTGTTGGTATCATCACAAAAGTAAACGCATTATATATGGCAATTATGATAGGTATTGCACAAGGTTCTCAGCCCTTACTTGGGTATTCTTATGGGGCGAAAAAACCTGATAAAGTACTTGCAATCTATCTCGAATGCATTAAATATGCTTGTATTATCTCTATTGGAGTATTTTTATCGTTTCAAATTTTTCCACGTCAAATATTATCAATGTTTGGTGGAGAGGGCGAATTATTCTTTGATTTTGGCGTAAATTATTTCCGTATATTTATGGCGATGACATTTTTAAACGGAATACAACCAGTAACTTTCAATTTCTTTACAGCTATTGGAAAACCCTTGAAAAGTGCAATCGTGTCACTATCGAAACAATTATTATTTTTAATTCCACTTTTATTTATCCTCCCAATATTTTTTGGGATAGATGGACTTTTATACGCAGGACCTGTGGCTGATATTTTAGCATTTGTCATCACTTTGACATTTTTAAAAGAAGAAATAGGAGAATTAAAAGGAAATAAACCAAAAAAAGTTCAATAACTTAATAAAAAAACAGGTAACTTATGTTAAAATCAGCTACCTGTTTATTTTTTTATTTTACTAAATAAAATGGCAAAAAAAGCATAAAAATGACATTTAAAGTCTCCTTTATGCTTTCATATTAATCATCATTACATTTGTTACAATATCCATAAAGTTCCATTTTATGTGATTTTATTGTAAAACCTTCTGTTTGATGTTTTATTTCATCTTCATTAAATATCGTAGGCTCTAAAAAATCTCTTTTTTTACAACTCAAACAAACTATTGTATCTACATCTTCGTTATCTAATTTAGAATAGTACGACACAACTTCATTTGAATAATTAATTTTTTTAATCATTGCATGAGTTACAAAAGTTTCTAGTATTCTATAAATAGTTGACTGGTTAACTTTTTCACCATCTTTAATTAAATATTCATATATTTCTAGGGCTGAACGTGGGTGCTCGCTTTGTTCTAATAAGTCGAACACTTTTGTTCTTGCTTTAGTTTTTTTTATCGAATTTGGCCATAATTCTTTGTTTATATCTTCCATATGCCACCCACTTTTGTAAAAATCAGTTTTCTATATAAGCTTTATTATATCTTTTTTTTTAAGTATTGTCAATAATTTTAATCTACATTTTTCGGTGGCATTAGCTTTACTTCAAAATCATCTTTTTCATTCGATACCTCAATAGTATATGTAATTGTTAAAACTTCGTCTGTGTTTTCTACTTTAAAATTCACTAAAGCTTGCGACAAATCTTCTATATACTCATTAATATTTATATTTTCTTCATTTTTATACACAATTAAATTTCCACTGCTATCTAAAGTGTAAAAATCTGCTTTTTTAATAGTTTGTTCGCAAGCATATTTTACAAGCCTATGTTCATAAAGCAATTCTTCTTGTCTTAATGTTTGGTAATATATATTTATTGTAAAAGAGAAAAAACTATGTATTGCAAGGCTTACCATGCTAAAAATCGCAATACTCGCTATTAATTCAACAAGTGATTGACCTTTATTATTATTCATAATCTACCTCGTATGTAAAATAGTAATTTGAATATTCACCATCAAGCAAAGAAAAATATAATATTAAATCATTTTTTTGTATTTTATATGTACCTAAATAATTTTCTGTTTCGTCTTCTAAACTTTCAGTTTCGTCTTCTGAGCTTTCGGTTTCATCTTCAGAACTTTCTACACTTTCAGTTTCATCTTCGGTTTCTGTATCCGTAACTTTTGTTACAGATATATCATCAAATCCTAAATCCGAAAGAGCCAAAACCACTTCGCTTGGTGTTTTTCCTGCTCGTATCATTTCTGCACCACTTTCTAAATATAATTCGTCTTGTAGTGAAGACTTTATATAAGAAATTGTAGTTGCTGTTAAATTTGTATACATAATCATAAGCAAACTAACAGCTATTGCCGTAAATACTATAACTAGATATAACGCAACGCCTGAATTATCTTTAACTTTCATGCACTAGTACCTCTGGATTTATCCAAAAATAATATGTTTTGATTTCTGCTGAATTTTTTGTATAAAACGTAATTTCACATTGTCCATTTTCATTAGTTTCAAGGTTAAAAGTTACCCCATTTAAAACGTCATCATAAACAGAATATTTTCCTGTTACTCGCATTTCTTCAAATATATTTTCGCAAACCAGCTCCATATTGCTATATTGAGTAGTTTTGCCTTTTATAGATGCTATACCATAAAAACAGCTTATAACCATAAGCGTTGATACTGATAAAATCGCAACTGATGTAACTAATTCTATAAGAGAAATTCCTTTATTATTCATAATCAAACAACCTTGTGTTTCCTATAGAAATATTCGTATCAATTGTATAACTTCGCTCAGAGGAACTATTTAGATTATAAAAATTATTTAAATACATTTGCCCGATAACAGCTCCATCAGAGGCAACTCTCATCGTAAAAGTTGTTATAGAACTTGGATATTCTTCGTTTGAAATTGTATCTTTAAAAAACTTTTCAAATTCTTCAATATTGCTTGCCATATAAGAAAACGACATAGGTTTAAACATTAAAGTATTGTCCCCTGCTACGCCAATTCTTGTGGCTGTATTCATTACAAGTTGCGAAAGCTCTACATTTTCATTTTCGTTTAAAATTAAAAAATAGTTAATTTGGTCTTGCTCTCTTAAATCTACTGGAAACGTGTTGAAATCAATATTATCATAACTTTCATTAAGCACTATATCCGAGCTTGGATATTTTAATATTTGAGCTTCTAGTAGCGAAATTTCAAACGTTAAACTTTTCATTTCTGCTTTTATTTTAGTATATACCCCAAAATAAATATAAGTTGAAAAAATTACCGTAAAAATAGTTATAAATATAATTGTCTTTTTTAAAGTTTTAGTCATTTTTTCTCCTATCCACTAATAGCCGATGTATAAGTCAACGTTATAGAAAACGAATATTTTTCAGCTTCTTCTGTAATTGATGACACATCGCCTGCTCTTGCATAAATTAGGTTATCCATTTGTTCTAGTGCTACACAGCAATTTTCTAAAGTATCAAGCTCTACACCGATTTGTATATCACTAGTGTTTATATTTATTGATTTAATTATCAAATCCGACGGCATTTTTTCGTATAATTCATCAAGCAAAGTAAAAAAATGATTATTCGGAGTATCCATAACAGATACAAGTTCTGCCTCGCTCATACTCGTAAAAGTATCTATATTACTACTTAAAATTTCATCTTTAATAATCAAATCGTAATACGTATTTTCCATTTTTGTAAGGTTTGAATTAGGTATAAAATATCCTATCGTTAATACAAACAAAATAACAAGTCCTGTATTAATTGCAACTAAAAAGTTTGTTTGCTTGTTTTTTCTAGCCTGTTCTGGTGTTAAAACCATATCAACGCTATGCTCGTTATATTTACCTTTTTTAATATTTAAAGCAATATTTTTGAGATAATCATACTCGTTATTGCTTTTTTCGTATTTAATATTAAAATTTTCGTCTAGTATTTCAGTTAAAATTTTTGTTTTTTCATCATCTGCATATAAAGCGAAAGGCAAATTATATAAAGTTTGCGAAAACTGGCTTGAGAGATAGTCATCAAAACGCACTACAGAGCCACTAAATTCCATTTCTGTTACTATTTCACTTCGAGTATACATTAATTGATTTTCTTCAAAATATTGGTAAGTAAGCTCGTTTTTTAAAGAACTTATGCTTAAATACGTATTTTCCATAGCTGGTAAATTAAAATAAAACGAAAACTGTATATTTTTAAAACCTAGCATTTTCATTGTTTTATACGATTTTTCAATAGTAATTTCTGGCACAAGCAAAACCGATACCATCATTGTTCTTTTATTTTGTCCTGTAACTTTTGCGTAAATTATGTATTCTTCGATACTTATAGGAAAAAAATCCGAGCTATTTAGCTTAATATAGTCAATTAAATCGCTTTTTTCTAAAATAGGAACTTCGATATTTCTATGTATGCTTGTGTGCATAAAAATAACTATATCTTTTACATTACTATTATAATTTTTCTTAAATTCTGTTATATTTTTTTCTTCTGGAAGTTCCACTCCTAGCTCGAAACCTAGACTAAAAGATGCACAATTTTGTATATCATCTTTCATCACTTCTGCTACTCGAACGTTTTCTCCCGAAACGTCCATACATAGTATTTTTTTCAATTAATAAAACCTCCTAAATGAATAAACTAAGGTATAAAGAAATTATTTCATCAGCAAAAATATAAGCTGTTATAATTCCTAGTGACATATATGGTCCAAATGCAAATTTGTTTCCTTTTTTTAAAAAAAACATAAAAACTGGGTGTAAAATTGCACCTGCTACAAATGAAATAATAAATGCTACAATAGCTTTTTCGAAACCTAGTCCTAGTCCTGCAAAAAACATAAGTTTTACATCGCCAAAACCTAAACCTTCGCCTTTTGTTATTAAATACAACAAAAGAAAAAATCCACCTGTGCTAACCGAACCTAAAATATGCGTTAAAATATTGCTATAGTCATAAAAACTAATAATTATCGACGATATAAGCACAATTAAATTGAGTTTAAACGGTATTTCAAAGCAAATTAAATCAATTATCGAAATTATAAGCAAAGCGTAGCTTATTATAATTAGTATATATGAATAAAAGCTAATACCAAGATTTAAAATAATCAAACCTGTTATTAAATTCGATATAATTATTATATTTATCTTTGATTTTTCGACTTTGCAATAACTTGTGATATATTTACAAGAAAATATTGATAAAATAGATATTAAAATATGTATTATATAAATCATTTTTACAACATCGTTCCATAAACTGTAAACATTGGTAATATAATCGCAAAAATAATTACACTTACAAAAGCACATAATAAAATCATTATAGTAGGTTCTAGTGCTGTAAGTAGTCTTTCTGTTGCAACTTTTGACTCAGAATCATAATAAACTGCTGTTTTTTCTAGCATTTTAGCTAGTTGACCAGAACTTTCCCCAATAACTACCATTTGACAAAGTGTTAATGGAAAAACATCAACACTTGACACAGCAAGACCTAGAGAATGTCCTTTTATAATCATATCTTTCACTTCGCTCACAGCGTCGCTATAATAAATATTTTTTAGCGTTCCTTTACAAATATCCAAAGCTTGCAAAATTGGTATACCAGCTTGCAACAAAATACTTAAAGTATTTGCAAACATAGCACTTTCTTGATTATTTGTAAAACTGCTTATTATCGGTATTTTTCTTAAAATATAAGAGAAAAAGTATTTCCCCTTAGTAGTATTTGCAAATAATATTAATACACCTATTATAATCACCGTCATTATTAAGAAAAACACATAGTGCGTTTGAACAAAAGTACCACACGCAATTACAATTCTTGTAATCGTTGGTAACTCCGTTTCAGCATCTGCGAATATTTTTTCAAACATAGGCAAAACCTGCGACATCATAAAAGTCATTACAACTGCTACTAATAATAAAACAATCGCAGGGTAAATTAAAGCTTTTATAGTTGCATTTTTCGCTTCTTCTATTTTTTCATAATATGAAGCTAATTTATCTAAAACTGAAGCTAAAGCACCCGATTGCTCCCCTACGGCAATAATTTCGCACAATAAATTTGTAAAAACAGTGTCCTCTTTTTTAAAAGCAAAATACAAAGATTCTCCTTTTTCAACCGACTGAATTACATTATAAAGTGCTGTTGATAAATTTTTATTATCAGTTTGTTTTCTAACTAAATTTAGGGTTTCTATCATTGGTATTCCTGTTTGATAAATCGCCGAAAATTGTCTTAAAAATCTTGCCATTTGCTTTGCTTTAACAGTTTTTCGCCAAGGTGTTTTTATATCCCTTGTTGCAACGCTCATTTTATTAATTTTTATAGGCTGTAGCAAGTCATCTTTTAAATGAAGTCTTGCATCTTCTACGCTTGAAGCTTCCATTTTGCCTTTTTTTACTTTTCCAGCTGGATTTAAGGCAGTATATCGATATTGTTCCATATAAAAAAGCTCCTTTAAATCATTTTTCGTTCAAGTTCCACAGGATTTAAACTTAGTTTTATAAGTTCTTCTTTTTCTGCTAAACCTGTTTTATACATATCAAACAAACTTTCATCTAGTGTTTTCATGCCATCTTTTTTGCTAATTTGCATTTGAGAATATAGCTGAAAAGGTTGATTTTCACGAATTAGACTTTTTACTGCACTCGTTGCTGTTAAAACTTCGTAAACTGCACGTCTTGAGCCATCTTTAAGTGTTACTAACCTTTGCGATATGATACATTCTATAACATCTGCAAGCATTACTCTTATTTGTGCTTGTTTTTCAGCAGGAAACACATCGACAATACGACTAATAGTTGTTGCACAATCCATAGTATGAAGTGTTGCTAATACTAAATGCCCTGTTTCTGAGGCTGTTAGAGCCGTTTCTATTGTTTTAGTATCTCTCATTTCTCCTACTAAAATAATATCTGGGTCTTGCCTTAAAGCATCACGAAGTCCTGTGTCAAAAGTATTTGCATCAATTCCTATTTCTCTTTGATTTATAATAGATTTTTTATGCGAATGTACATACTCTATAGGGTCTTCTAGCGTTATTATATGTTTATTATAATTTTCGTTAATATAATTTGTAATTCCTGCTAAAGTTGTAGTCTTTCCGTGTCCTGTAGGCCCTGTAACTAATACAAGCCCTCTTGTCTTATCTGCTATATCTATAACAGTTTTTGGTAAAAACAAAGATTTAGGACAAGGTACATCTAAAGGTAAAATTCGAATTGCACAAGCAAAATTACCTTTTTCTTTATAAATATTACAACGTATTCTAATATAATCATCAATAGTTTTCGCAAAATCCATACTAAGTTGTGATTCATCAAAAATATTAGGCTCTACTAAGCTTTTAGCATAATTTTCTACATCTTCAGGTTTTAATTCTATGCTATTTGCAGATTTTAGGTTTCCACCTACTCTATATTGCACACTTCTGCCAACGCAAATATGAATATCTGATGCATTTATATCGCTTGCATTTTTAATAATTTCATTTATACTTTGCATAATATTTCCTTATCACTACAAATTTTTATACATTCTTCATACGAAGTTACACCACTTAGTACAAGCCCTTTTACTCTATCCTCTAATGTACTCATTCCGTTTTCCACAGCATAATTATGTAATGAATTTGTATCAAAATCTTCTAAATTTATCATATGTCGCATATCATCATCAATTTCTAATATTTCAAAAACGCTCGTTCTGCCAATATATCCACTATGTCCACATTGTTCGCAACCACATTTTTCATAAATCTTAGTATTATTAGCTGATAATCTATCGGCTTGTGTTTTAGAAATTTTAACCTCTTTTTTACAATGAGGACAAAGTTTACGAACAAGCCTTTGAGAAATTACACTTGTAAGTGCATCTGATATTAAATATCTTTCGACACCCATATTTATAAGTCTGTTTATAGCATTCGCCGAACTGTTTGTATGCAAAGTACTTAGCACTAAATGTCCTGTTACAGATGCTTGTATTGCCATTTTTGCCGTTTCTGTATCACGAATTTCCCCTATCATAATTATATCTGGGTCTTGTCTTAATATAGAACGCAAAGCATTTGAAAACGACAACCCAGCTGTTGCTTGAACTTGGTTTATCCCTGAAATACTAATTTCTACAGGGTCTTCTACTGTTATTGTATTTTTTTCTATAGAATTTATCTCAGAAAGCATAGAATATAACGTTGTTGTTTTCCCACAGCCTGTAGGCCCTGATACTAATACCATACCATGTTCTCGAGTAAATATACGTTCAAATTTTTCTACATCTTCATTAAGTAGTCCAAGTTGTGCTTTTGTACTAAATACAATTCTTTTTGGAGCTATACGCAAAACGCATTTCTCTCCAAGCACTGTTGGAAGTATCGACACACGAAAATCATATTCGTTTCTATCTATAGTATCTGTGAATTTGCCATCTTGTGGCATACGTTTTTCTGCAATATCCATTTCACCTAAAATTTTAATTCTCGATATTATCGAATTATGCCATTCTATAGGATATTGACTGTATTCACGCAAAACACCATCTACACGAAAACGCACACGCAATTTTTTATTAATTCCCTCGATATGTATGTCAGACGCATTAACTCGAACAGCTTGAGCTAACCATTTTTGTACAAGCAATACTATATCTGCATCTACTAAACCGTCATCTTCTTCATCGGTTTTAGTACCAAAAGCTTTTTCTATAAAATTATTAATATCCAAACGTAAAGCTACATAAGGTTCTATTTTATACCCTGTTACAGCTGTTAAAATCTCAATCGGCGATGTATCTGTTGGGTCAACTAAAGCAACTTTTAAAACTTTATCTACAATCTCAAAAGGTACTGCACCTAAATCATACAGACGTTCTGCTGTAAAATCTATAATTTTTGACGGCTCGTAGTCCTTTAGTGATATAAACTTTAGCGAATATCTCTTTGCAACTGCTTGTGCTACTTCATAATTATCTAAAAGACTTAAATGAACTATTGCTTGCATCTCGTTTGCATTATGCTCTTTTATATAACTTACAAGCGTGTCTAGTTGCTCTGTAGTAATTATACCTTTTGTTTGTAATGAAGTTATAAAATTTATACGTAACATTTAAGTTCTCCTTTAAAATATATAAAATGCGAGAGCTTATGTCCTCGCATTTTAATAGATATATTTTCTACCAGCTAGCTTTAGTTCCTTGAACTTCGAATACCCAAGCACCGTAATTTTGGTTTGCTCCACCAATTCTTACGCCTTCAACATAAGTAACTGTTCCCATTGGAGTTTCAAATGTTGCACCGTGTGCTGTTGTTGTACTACTTAAAGTAGAAGATTGAAATTCTTGCATACCACCGATAATTGCAACGATAGAAGTTGAACAACCTCCACAGAATACATATTTATCTTTACCAGTTGAACCAGCTAAGTCAACACCTTCTTTAAGTGCTACATTTGCTTCATCATCGCCACCGTAGTAGTTATGTGCAACTAAAACTTCGCCTGTTGGAGTAAATGCTACTGCACGAACATAATCTCCATCTTCAGCTGTAACTAATGCAGCTGCACGGTAACACTCGTTGATATAAGTAGCATCTGCTGCTTCTGCTGCTTCTGCTGTGTATGAACCATAAAGTGGAACTGCTACTACAGATAAACACACCATTACTGCTACTACCGAAATTAATTCTACTAAAGAGAACCCTGCATTTTTGTTAATTTTTTGTATTTTCATTTTGTTTCCTTTCATTTGACTATTCAAACTTGAATAATCTCTTGTAAAATTTTGATTTATAAACGCAATTCATTTGCATTTACATTTTAGTTAATTATAGCTAACTAAAATGCATTTGTCAACAGTTTTTTTCATTATGGATTGTTTTTGTATATTTTGACTATTTTAGCTAATGTCTTTTAAAGCTATCTGCAACGCATCTAAATTTGCCTTAGCTATAGACAAATAACTCTCCCCTGCTACTACATCTGCCATACTAACACCTTCCATTGAGTTCATACATAATATTTCTTGTTGCTTATTTTCTGTGTTGTCAATAATAGTTTGTGCAATATTTATCATACCACCTTCTACATAAAAGATATTTGAAAGCTCTAGTTCGTTCATTTTTTCTACAAGATATGCAATCGTTTGAAAGCTTGCTTCTGTTTCTGCTGTACAACTAGAAAAAGCAGCATAATAATCTATATCATAGTCTTTAAATAAATATAAAAATGGAAATCTATCACCAAAAACAACGGTTTTTTCTTCGGTTTGTAAAATTTGTTCATGAAATTCCGTGTCAATTTTTTCAAGCTCGCTTAAATATTTTAAAGTATTTTCTTCATATCTTTCTGCATTAGCAGTGTCTAACTCACATATAGCATTTTTTATTTCCTCTGTGAATAACTGTGCATTTTTAACTGATAACCACAAATGTTCGTCATAATCTCCATCGCAACATTCATCTTCTACAATTTGCATTCCATTTTTTATTTCTTTTTCTAAAATCCCATCGCCTATCATATCAACTAAATTTAATCTTACTTGATTTTCATTTGTAACATTCGCTAATGTATATTCAACCCACGAATCCGACGTTCCACCTACAAAAATAAACAAATCACATTCGTTTATCATCATCATATCTGGAACTGTTGGGGTATAGCTATGCAAATCAACTCCATCATCAGTTAAAAATACAATTTCGTAGTCATCTTCATCTCCTACAATTGCTTTCGCCCAGTCATACATTGGAAAAATAGTTGTTACAATTTTAATTTTGTCGCTTGCTTGTTCTTCTGACGCACACCCACTAATTGCAAATACGCATAAAGTTAGCATTAATGCTAAATATTTTTTCATTTTCATTTCCTTTCATTACAATATTAATAAAATTTATTATGCCATATAAAAAAATCTTTGTCAATAGTAATGCAAATGTTTTGCGTTTTCAAGTGTAAGTGTATAATACATATTGGACAAAAAATAAAAAAGAAAGATAATTCAAAATCTGTTATAATAGAGTTACTACACCAAACCATACAGAAAAGGAATTATCTTTCATGAATAGTATAACACAAGATATGAAATATCGTCAATCCCTAATGAATTATGCACAAAAACACGGAGTAGCGAAAGCTAGCAGAAAATACAATAAAACACGCTCATATATCTATTTTTGGAGAAAAAGATACAACGGAACACTAGAATCTCTAGCTTGTAAGTCAAGAAGACGCAACTTCGCACGGAGAAAAAGTGTATATAAATTACAATATACGAGGGATTAGGGGCGAGGCTTTAGACGGTTTTCCATGCGTTTTTGAAATTTCGCTACCGTTTTTTAAAAAGTGTATTGAAAACGGATTTTCTCAAAATGACGCTTCAGTTGCAACGTTGCTCAAAATAATTTCAAATATTGATGACACTAATATAATCACACGTTCGGATTTTGAAACACTTAAAAAAATGCAGAAAAAAACAAGAGGTTTTCTTAAAAATGCTAAAAAACCTCTTGAATATATCGAGTTTTCACGAAAATCAGATGAAGAATTTATAAATTTAAACATAAGCCCCGGTGGAAGTGCAGATTTGCTCGCCTTGACTTTGTTTATGTATTTTTTCGAAAAATAGCTTGAATAATAGATAAAAAATAACTCTTTATGGTTTGAAAACAGCTAGTAGCAATGGGATACTTGATAAAACAAGAAGAATACTATTAATAATTATTGTAAATATGAAGTTTGTTTTAATACCTTTTAGATGATTTTCGATATGTAAATTTGACAAAACTAGAGTTTTTTCACCTTTTGGGTTTTGATAACTTGTTACAGAAATCGTAGGGTTTTTATCTGCATGGTCATAAGCACTATATGCTTTATAAAATCTATAAGGATAATCGTAATATACTTGAGATTTATCTACGATACCTCTATAAACAACAAACCACTTCCCAATACCAACGTATGAAGATGAAGATGAATAATAGGAAAAAGTTGTTTTATCAACTCTATCAAAAGTTAAAGTATACTCACCTAAATTGTTATATTCTTCTGGCTCGTACAAATTATTTAAATTAATAATATTTGAAATAATGCCAAAAATAGATATGATAAGTAAAAAACCCATAAAGATTAGCATTAGTTCGTCGTTGGATTCACGGTAAGTTCTCATAGTTATCTCCTTTGAATTTATTTTTTAAATAATAATCACATTTAAAATTTATTATACCACAATATAATGAAAAATTCAAGAGAGTTTCGATAAATTCGATATAACTCATTGTAAGTGTATAATACATATTGGACAAAAAATAAAAAGCCTACACCGATAATTCTAAAACAAAAATCGTAGCATTAAAAAACATATAAAACTATTAGAAAAAGAGCCACTGAGAATTTCGTGAGCAAGAAAGACACATCTTTAAAAAAACACTGGAAATTGAGAGGACAAATCACTAAAATTTTATAAAAAGCTACTACGAATTGGTGAAATAAAAGACAATAGCCACTACCCTCGTTGATTGACTGATGTCAATCGAAGAGAACAGTGACTAGATGTTTAGAAATATTATGATTAAATACCAAAAAACGGAATAAACGTAACTTTGCAAGACATGAAATTAGTCTTTTTCGTAGAAAGAACCCATATATTTAATATATTCATCTGCTGTGTGGTTAGCACGCCAGTTGTGGACATTTTCTTTGTTTTTCTCACCAGCAATAACAGAGAATTCTTTGCCTAGTTTTTCAAAAGCTTCGTCAACACATTCCTCTGGTGTAAGGGCAGATTTCATTACTGCTTCCCCTGCAGGTCCACCTGGTAAGTTGCTAAGAAGACTTGGTGTGATTGTAGTTCCTAAGGTAATTACCTCTACATCAACATTTGTTTTCGCTGTTTCACAAGCTATAGCCTCGGTTAATTTTAGGATATAGGATTTACCAGCACCATATTGTGCATTATAAGGAGAACTACTAAAGCCTGTAAGTGATGAAACATTGATGACAGCTCCACGGTCTTGCTTTGCAAAAATACCCATATAATGGTAAAAACAAGCAAGAAAAGTAGTTACATTAACATGAATCATTTGCTCGTGTTTTTCCCAAGGTGTATCTTGTAATTTCCCAAAGGTGTGAAAACAAGCCACATATGACATAAAGCCCATATCCAAGTCTTTTGTTTCTTCAAATATTTTTGTTGTACAAGCAGGGTCTGCGAAATCTGCCACAATAACTTTATGCTCCACTTTATATTGAGCAGAAATAGATTCCCCTAGCTCTTTTAGCATCGCTTCACGACGACCTACCAAAACAACATTCATGCCTCCAGAAGCAATTTTTTCACAAAAAGCTTTGCCAACCCCTTCGGTCGCACCTAGAATGATACCCCATTCACCATATTTTTCTCTTAAATTCATTATATACTCTCCTTTTTAAATAAAGTTACTTATTGCTTACCTATCAATTATACACCAAATTATGGCTTTTGTAAAGTGAAAATCAAACTAATATTTCTTATGTCTGCACTGGGTGTACGCTTATATGAAACTAAATTTCAAAGCACAAAAGTTTTAGATTTATCCATTTCGTATAACTAATTTTATAAAATATGCAAACGCTTTATCTCGTATTAAAGTTGACAATCAAAAATTTTTGTGTTAGAATATATCTAAGATATATAGCTTAGATATATATAAAGGTGGTGTAATATGAATGAAAAAACTAATATAACTCAAACACAACAAAAAATATTAAACAAAGGTAGAGAATATTTTTTAGAGTTTGGGTTTTCGCAAGCTCCTTTGCGTAAAATCGTAAAAGATGCAGGGTTTACATTAGGTGCGTTTTATGGCTACTATAAAACAAAAGAAGACTTGTTTTATGCACTTACAGACGATATTGCACAAGGTTTTAAAGCTATTATACTGTCAGTTCGTCAAGAAATGATAAAATTACCGAAAGAAGAGCAAATTTTTTCTATGTTAGATTGTTATTTATCAAAACTTTATGAAATAGTAGATTATATAGACCAAAATAAAACCGAAATGACCTTGATTTTAAAATGTTCTGATGGCACAAAATACGAAAATTTTATGGAAAGTTTTCGTTTGACAAATTCACAGCAAATTTCTAAAAGCGTAGAAAATACAAAGATTAACTCTGCCCTAATTGATATGCTAATGAGTGGATATTTCGATATTTTAACAAGAATTATGGTCGAAACACAAGATAAAGAGCAGATGTATAATTTACTTCGTGATGTTGCAATTGTCTACAAAAACGGAATAATTAGTTTAGTTAAGGAGGAAATCTAATGCACAACTACTATGCACAAAATAGAGTTAAGCTTAAAAAACTTATGAGAAAATATCTAAATTTTTCTCAAAACGACCTGGAAAAAGAACTTAAAAAACCTTTTTCTGAGTTATTTGAAGAAATGTGGACGGTATATGAGAAAGATATTTTGGAAAATTTTCCGTACATAGGTGGCGATAAAGTTGGTGGTACAAAAAATTTAGTGGGTGGATATATGTTTGTAGCAATGGGCGAAGTTTGCTTAAAACATGGTATGACCTTAGAAAAATGGGGACTTATCGCAACTGATTGTTACAGAAGTTTTTTTGAAAATTATCCTTTGTTTATGAGAAAACTTTTAGGAAAAATTTATACAAATCCAAAAATTATGGCGAAAATGCTTGTTAAAAAAGACTTAGAAAACGAAAATAACCTAAAAGAAAATCCAGAGGGTTTTAAAACAAAAGTACAACCTGCTACAGACGAATTTCCTATAATTTTTCATAATTTAGCATGTCCACTGACAGTTTTTGCAGAAAAATATGGATATACGAAATATATTCCTTATCTTTGTAATTTTGATTATGTTATGTTTGAAGCGTTTTTTATTAACTTTGTGCGC
>JAWXUO010000067.1:0-7887 GCA_044426355.1 Clostridia bacterium
CACTTGTTTTTTCAGTGCTTAATTATAATATCACATCGTTTTAATATTGTCAACACTTTTTTAAAACTTTTTCAAATTTATTTTTAAAGTCAATATTTTGTGATTTAACCGTTCGTTCTTTAAAAAACCAATAAACCGACTGGTCTATTATATATTAGCCTCTTTTTTCAAGTTCTAACTTGTTTTAGCTTTTTGTTGTTTTTTGTCGCCCGTTTTTTCGGTGCTTTTCTATTATAACACAATGAGCAATAATGTCAATGTTTTTTTTAATATTTTTCAAATTTATTATAATAGTCTATTTATACATTATATATAGAGAAACAATTTTTTTATTTATTTTGTATTTTTTTAAAAAAAGCTTGCATTATATACCAAAAAGGTGTATATTATATTTATTAAGAAACAAGGAGATGATTTATATATATGAAACAACTTATATACGCAGATAATGCAGCAACAACTGCAATCAGCAAAAACGTATTAGATGGCATGATGCCTTATCTAACTTCGGAATATGGCAATCCTTCTAGCCTTTACGCTTTTGGAAGACAAACAAAACAAGTTTTAGAAGAAGCTCGCCAAAAAGTAGCTAACTCAATCGGTTGCCGTGTAGATGAAATAATATTCACAGCTGGTGGCTCAGAGGCAGACAATTTAGCATTAAAAGGTTTTATGCTTGGTAAAACTCGTCGTGGCTCACATATAATTACTACAAAAATCGAACACCATGCTATACTTGAAGTTTGTGCATTTCTTGAAATGTGCGATTTTGAAGTAACTTATCTAGATGTAGATGGCAAAGGTATGATTTCTTTAGATGCACTAAAAAATGCAATCCGTCCTGATACTGCTTTAGTATCTATAATGGCTGCCAATAACGAAGTTGGAACTATTCAACCTATTAAAGAAATTGGCGAGCTTTGTCGTGAAAATGGAATTATTTTTCACACAGATGCTGTACAAGCAGTAGGCCATGTGAAAATTGATGTAGTTGATATGAAAATCGACATGCTAAGTCTTTCTGGACATAAGTTACACGCACCAAAAGGCGTTGGAGCATTATATTGCAGAAAAGGTTTAAATTTAATGCCTACTTTGCACGGTGGTGGACAAGAAAAATCTATCCGTGGTGGTACAGAAAATGTTGCCTCTATAGTTGGTCTAGGAATTGCTATTGATGATGCTATAACAAATTTCGAAAAAAATAATGCACATGCACAAAAACTTCGTGATAGACTTATCGAAAAAGTATTGCAAATACCATACACTCATTTAACAGGACACGCAGAAGACAGACTTTCTGGAATTGCAAGCTTTGTTTTCGAGGCAGTAGAGGGCGAAGGACTTCTATTAATGCTTGATATGCACGGAATTTGTTGTTCTACTGGTTCAGCTTGTGCATCTGGTTCGCTAGACCCATCACATGTTTTAATGGCAATGGGACTTCCACACGAAATTGCACACGGTTCTTTAAGAGTTTCACTAAACGAAACAAACACAGAAGAAGAAGTTGACCTAATTGCAGAAAAAATCTCAGAAGTTATAGACAGACTACGTCAAATGTCACCTGTTTGGGACGATATGATGAAAAATAAAAATTAATATTAAAGGAGAATTATAAAAATGTATACAGATAAAGTAATGGACCACTTTGCAAACCCTCGTAATGTTGGCGAAATTGAAAACGCATCTGGTGTAGGTGAAGTAGGTAATGCAAAATGTGGAGATATAATGAAAATGTATCTTGATATAGAAGATGGCATTATAAAAGATATAAAATTTAAAACTTTTGGTTGTGGTGCAGCGATTGCAACATCATCAATAGCAACCGAGATGGTTAAAGGAAAAACTATCGAAGAAGCTTTAGAACTAACTAACAAAGCTGTTGTTGAACAATTAGACGGTTTGCCTCCAGCAAAAATTCACTGCTCTGTACTTGCAGAAGAAGCTTTGAAAACTGCTATCTCAGATTATTACAGAAGCCAAGGAATTGACCCAACACCTATCGTAGGTAGTTCGTGTGGTTGTGGTTGTCATTCTCATTCAGATTCCGATTCACATTCGTGTGGTTCTGGTTCTTGTAGTTGTCACTAATTAAAAAATATAACGCCTTGCATTTGAGTAATCTTATGCAAGGTTTTTTTATGTCAATTTCTAATGTAATTTTAAATAATTAAGAACTCTGCAAAAACACCTAAAAATCTTTTCCCAAAAAAGCTTTCATTCCGTAAAATTATCCACAGTTTTCCTTTTACGGAATCTTCGCTATAGTTTTCCACAGTTTTTCAAGAACATTTTGTATGTAACGCGACTTTTTAAACTCATAGTATTCAACTTTAAAGTTCGTTTTTTTATCTTATCGAAGAAATCCACAAGTTAAAATTTTGTGTTGTATTATTCCGATAGGCAAAAAATCGAGTAATTCACCTTAAAATCACTCGATATAAACTTTATTTTGAATAATATAATTTAATATTTTCTGCTACATTCAAAGGCACTATTTCGCTTAATTCTTCCACAGTTGCAATCTTTATATTGCTAATCGTTTTAAATTTTCGTAGTAACGCACGTTTTCTCTCGTCCCCAACACCTGCGATATTATCTAGCGAAGATGCTTTTAACGCTTTGTTTCTAAGCGATTTATGATAAGTTATTGCAAATCTATGCACTTCTTCTTGGATATTGCCTATCAAAGTAAATAGCGTAGGCGTTGTTTCGAACGATACCTCTCGTCCATCTGAAAAAATAAGCCCACGAGTTCTATGTTTATTATCTTTTACAGCACCTACCACTATAATTCCTAAATTATAAAAATCTACAAGTGGTTTAATAGTGTTAACATGCCCTAAACCACCATCTAAAATTATTAAATCAGGTAATTTATTGAATTTTTCATGATTATTTACATAGTTTTCTAGTCTACGCACTATCATTTCGCTCATTGATGCATAGTCATCTTGCATATCAAAATTAATTTTAAATTTACGATACTCGCTTTTTTTTGGCTGTCCATTTTCAAAAACAACCATAGAACCAACGTTATTTGTTCCACTTATATTCGATATATCAAAGGCTTCTATGCGATTAATTTTCTTTTCTACGCCTAAAGTTTTCGCAAGCAATTCTAAGGTTTTGTTCGTTCTCTCGTATAAAGTTTCCACACGAGTAATTTCTTCCACGCCATTTAGTATAGCAAGCCTTACAAATTCTTTTCTAATTCCCTTTACAGGAACAGATAATTTTGTCTTTGCAATACTCGATAAAAACTCCTCTATCGCCTCGCTATCTTCTATATTATGCGATAAAATTATCTCTTTTGGGGTATTATTTCGCAGAAAGTAATATTGCTTTACAAAGGCTGAAATTGCATCATTTTCTGTGTGTTCTCCGTCTAAAATGGTAAATTCTTTATCTATAAGCGTTCCTGACATATAATGTAACACAACGACTGCACTTTTGGTATATCCCTTTGCATAAGCAATTACATCGAGGTCGGAAAAACCAGAGGCTACCACCGTTTGCTTATCTCGAAGCTTCTGTATTGCACGAATTTTATCACGAATTATAGATGCTTGTTCAAATTCTAAATTTTCTGAAAGCTCCATCATTTTTGCGTTTAAATCAACAAAAAGTTCCTCAAAATCACCTCTTAAAAGCACTTCTGCTTGCTGAATACTCTCTAAATATTGCTCTTTTGTTATTTTTCTTGCACAAGGTGCTAAACATCTACCGATATGTGCATTTAAGCAAGGTCTTTCCTTACCTATGTCACGAGGGAATTTTTTTGAGCAATCTTTTATTTTTAAAACTTGTTTTATTGTATCAATCGCAGTTTTTGCAACAGTTCTACTAGAATATGGACCTAAATATTTATTTCCGTCTATCAAAGGCTTAGAAACAATAAAAAAATCTGGATATTCATCTTTATAAGTAATTTTTACATACGGATACCCTTTATCATCTTTTAAAAGGATATTATATTTGGGTTTATGCCTTTTTATAAGCGAATTTTCTAAAACAAGTGCATCAAATTCTGATTTTGTGATAATAATATCAAAATCAACTATATGTGAAACTAGCACGCTTGTTTTAAAATTATGTCCTTTATTTGATACAAAGTAGCTAGACACACGATTTTTAAGGTGTTTTGCTTTCCCAACATAGATAATTTCGCCCTTTGAATCTTTCATGATGTACACCCCTGGGTGCATAGGCAGAGATTTTATTTTTTCTTTTAAATCAATCATTAAAACCTCCTAATAAATCCACAGGTTGTGCATAACTTATGGTGTAACTTTCTATTTGAAAAATCATTTATAATATTTTGCGAAAGTTCACTATTATATATATCTTCTATCGTATTTTTATAAATATTTCCTAAATTTATGCACCCATCGTTGTCTAAACAGCAAGGAACGACTGTTCCATCAACCAAAATCGCTATTTGGTCACGCAGTGCATAGCAAAAACCACTTGTATATTTTTCATTTTGCGAAATATCAGCCCATTCAAAAACTTCTCCAAACTCTACATAGCATTTATCTAAAATTTTCACATTATTTTTTTCGCTTTGCAAAATTTTAAAATCTAAATTTAGTGCTTTTTCTAGCATATCGCAAATTTTCGCATTAAGTTTATCTTCGCCACCTTGATTCCAAAGCCTTAAAACGCAAATGAAATTACTTTTGTTGATAAACGATACAATATTTTCAAGATAATTTTCAATATCTCCATCTTCTTTTGAAAAACTATGCAAAGAAATATGCACTTTATGTGGTTTTTTATCTAAAAGTAAGTTTTGATTTTGAGATAGTAGCGTTCCATTTGTCGTAATACAGACTTTTAGATCCAATTCTTCGCATATTTCCAAAATATCTGCTAAGTTTTTGTGTAAAAGTGGTTCTCCTTTAACGTGCAAATAAATATAGTCGCTGTGTTTTTTTACTTCTTTTGCGATATATTCAAATTCATCTTTAGACATAAATTTTGGTAAACGACTTGTTTTTTTGCAAAAACTACAAGCAAGATTACAAACATTGGTTATTTCTACATATACTTTTTTAAATTTTTTCATAAAATAACTCCTTAAAGCATATTTTTTTCTGCTCTGCTAATACTATTTTTGAGGTGATTATATGGATTTTGCAACTTGCAATCTAGATGTTTTAAATAATATTTATCAAAATACATCTATGGGTATAAATTCTTTAGATGAAATCGAAAAACTTTCCGATAACGATAAGTTTACAGACTTAATAAGGTCACAAAAACGTGATTTCATCAAATATAACAACGCATCACGAGATAAAATCCGTGAATATGGCAAAGAGCCTGAAGATATTAACACTTTAACGAAAATGTATTCTACTTTAGGCATGAAAACCGAAACATTTTTTGATAATTCTATTTCAAAGCTTTCCGAAATGATTATCGAGGGTAATACTATGGGTATTATACAAATGGAAAAAACTTTAAACCACGCAAAACTTGTAGATGAAAGCGTAAAAAGGCTTTCCGAGGGGCTTATTGCTATGGAGCAAAAATCTATTAGCGAACTAAAATCATATCTTTAAATGTAAAAAGGAACGGCAAACGTCGTTCCTTTGACATAAACTACATAGGAAAGGGGCGAAAAATGCCAGAAATATCAATTCTTTCAAATAAAAATATTATAATGTGTAACGCCAAAATTTATTCCGAAACTTTTGAAGCTAAAGAAATTTTTTGCGATATTTTACTCATTATGCCAGATTTTAAAATTAATAATATGAAAATTACTACAAAAATTGCTATAATATATGGTGATGCACCTTTTTCTAATCTGCATTCAATATCTTTTAAAAAAATTATAACCTACGGTATGTCTAGCAAAAACACAGCCACAATTTCTAGCATGTGTCAAAACGATTTACTTCTTGCTATCCAACGAGAAATTACAAATATTAATGGAAATATAATTCAAATTGGCGAATATAAATCCGAAAATATTACCGAAAACCAACTAGAAACTCTTGGTTTAACCTTGCTTTCTATGATAAACTCAAGTTAAAAATTACCGTAAATATAATTACAAATTAGGCAGATACTATATTCGTAAACAACAATGTTTTTAAAGGAGAATATATATGTCAAATTTAGTACCGGGTGCAAAAGATGCCCTTAGAAAATTTAAAATGGAATCAGCTAATGAATTAGGTGTAAATCTTATAGATGGTGGATATAATGGTCATTTAACAGCGAGAGAAAACGGTTCTGTCGGTGGTCAAATGGTTAAAAAAATGATTAAAGCTGTAGAAGAAAGCATGATTTCTTACTAAAGCAAATTTTAAAACAGATTTCTTTATGAAATCTGTTTTACATATTATTTATCAAAAGTATGAGTTTTTTCTAATTCTCTTTCTGTAACTGCAAAGTAGGTTTCGTCACAATAATTCGCTCTATCAGGCATTGGGTCGCCAAAAGTTACATCTATATAATACCATCTACCGTCTAAATTTGCATAACTCCAGATGTGTGGACCATTATTTGCTATACCAGTTACCCCAACACATTCTATAAGTGCCGAGTTACACAAAGCATTAAAAACAGCTGTATAGCCTTGACATATAGCTGTTCTTGTCATCAAAGCCCCATATCCCGTAAAACTATCTGAGTTCATATCGTTGTCATATTTCATATTATATGCACACCAACGATAAAAATATTGAGCTTTTTTATAATCAGTATCGCTTTCGCTTATATCGCCACTTGCATACATTTCTGCTACTATTGAATTAATTTCTTCGAAAAATTTATCCTTTTTATAGGTTATTTGCTCATTTGCGTTATCAATATCAAAAATTTTGATAGTAAACATAATATCGCTACCTTTTGAACTTAGTTCAAAGTCTATATTTTCATAGAAACAGCCATACTCATGATATTTTGCAACAACATCTTCAAATGCAATAGTTGCTAAATCAAAAACCGTATCTGCTTCAGCGTCAACGCTTGCTACATCTTTTAACGTACATGTGTATTCATAAATATCATTTACCATCATATATAAGATAACGTCTTCAAAATAATATACCGAAGTATACCCATTTTCTGATGGTTTTTCCACAAACGGAACATTATACATGCCCTCTACAGGCACTGACTTTTCTATAACTTCGGTTACAATTGTGTCACGTGACACATTCGAGTAGACTAACGGTGCAAGAGCAACAACTACTACCAATATGTATAAGAAGATTTTCTTCATCATTTTCTCCCTCTAAATTTATTGTTTATTTATTTAGTTTATCATAATTTTAATCTAATATCAACAAAAAATTATAATAGTTTATATAAATTAGTAAAGTTTACATATTTTTATACTTTCCAAATCGAATAAAAACTATCGCAAATATATTTTTGATACTCTTTTTAGTTGTATAAAATTTTAGTTAAATTTTTGAAATGCAATGGTATTTTTCGCTTTTTTGACAGCAATTTAAGACTTTTCGTGTTAAATTGCTCGATTTTCATCTAAAAACGCATAAAGACTGCATTCCTCTTTTAGAAAAATGCAGTCTTTTAATTTAAAATTTACGTTTTTGATAGAATTTAAGTCCTACAATACTTGCTACTAACAAAGTTGTACATACAGCTAGCATAATTATAGATTCAGAAGTTGATGTTGCTGTATTTGTTTGCCCCATCTTCCCATTCCACCCATATTTTGCATGCCACCTTGCATACCTCCTGCGTTTGCACCCATTTGCTCTTGTCTATCAGTCATTCCAGTGTTTGCTCCTACTTGACCTTGCATATCAGTCATTCCAGTATTCGCTCCTACTTGACCTTGCATATCAGTCATTCCAGTGTTTGCTCCTACTTGACCTTGCATATCAGTCATTCCAG
>JAWXUO010000068.1:0-7457 GCA_044426355.1 Clostridia bacterium
CATCAGTGATATTCACTTTTTTACCGAATTTTCCACTATTTTTAAATTCTTTTTCCCATTGGGTTATCGTTGTTTTTGAAACTCCGTATTCTTTTACCAAATCTGCTGTTTTTCTTCCAGCTATTTTCAACTCCACTATTTGTCTTTTAAATTCTTCTTCGTAATATCTTGCCATTTATTTTACCTCTTTTTCTTTTATTTTTATTATATCATAGGCAAGCTATTTATTGTACTATTTATTATAGCCGTATCCCATAATATTTTGATTCTCCTGTTACTTTGGTGTCGTTACTTTATTTTAACAGAAAATCCTTTTATTGTGGACTTTTTTATGTGTTCAATTTGATTATACAATTAACCTTTGAAAAACTTTGCGACAAAAAACAACAATAAAAAAGGCTACGATTTTGAAATAAATCAAAAACCGTAGCCTATTGAAAAGGGGAAATCTATTTAACAAAGGAGAAAGCTCTCCAAGGTTTTAAATAGTCGAGTAGAAAAACTTCGTTTGAAGGTATTTTTCCTACAACGTTTTTTCTGCCATCGTTTGGCATATCTTTCATAACAATGTGCAGTTCGCCTTTGTAGCGAGAGTAGTCGTTGTTGACAATTACAATATCACCACGTTTTAAATCACGAGTATTATTCGGTATAATAGACTCGTTTTTATATGTTACACGAGGCATCGTAGAACGCATCATATATTCGCTAATATCGCCACGAACGAAGTGTGGGTGGTCGTATATTATCTTGCGTTCTTCTTCTGTAATATCATATTCGAAGTCGATTTTAAATGCAAGCTCACCTGCTTTACACTTTGCAATTTCTTCCATTTCTTTTTCGCTAGCAAATGCATTTGCTATAATTACATCGTCTATCAACCCAGTTGCGAATAAATGTCTAACTTGAACATCTATCGGAAGTTCACGGTGCATTTCTAGAGTGCAAAGCCCTTCGTTTACAGGCCACGGACCGAAAGTACCATCTTCTTGGCTTGAAACAAACGCAGCATTTTTTAAATTTAAAGCCCTTACGTCATCGCCACATTTTTTAAAATGCTCAAAACTAAGCCCTGTATATTTTTGTGGATAAAAATTAAAACAAGTTATAAGATTTTCGGTTTTTGGGTGATGACTTACAATATTTGCAAGATAGCCATTACCGAAACTTGAGTTTATTTCAATTTTTAGATTATGAGGATTATAAGTCATTAAAGCTTCTTTTAGAGAATCAAAACCTTCGTCTAAACGAAGTCCATCTGCACCAATTTCTTTGAAAAATGAGAGGTCGTCATATGTTATGCCTAAGTTTTTAAAAACGAAAGGTGCAACGTCTAAAATAACTTCCATTTTAAATTCGTGAGCATAGCGAATAAGCTCTGTAAACTCAGTTTTAATTTCATCAGTGGTTTTACCATCTACACTTAAAAGGCATGTAAAAATACGTGTAAAACCATATTTAGAAGCAGTTTTTATATATGCTTTGTCTTTTTCTAAGGTAGAATGTTCAGGATATATCGAAATACCTAATCTTGACATATTTCATCTCCTTTTTTAATTTTTGTTTCCATGTTTTCTATAGTCAAAGTCATACGTCGAGCTAGGCTTTTTTTATAGAAAAACAGCATAAACTTGTAATTTAAATTATTCGTTGATTTATCAGAGTCGAAATGTTCGGTATAAGTTAGCTTGATATTTTCGTCATCAATTTCTTCTGTTTCAAAACTAACATAATTATACCCTTGATTACTTGTTATCTTTGATTTATAGCAAACTTTTCGTTCATATTTTTCGATAAGAGCTAAAACTGAGCCACTTTGTTTTAAAGAGTTTTGAAGCTTTTTTTCGTAAGAAAATCCCTCGGTTAATTCTAAAACTTCTTCATTTGTTGCATTTTTAATATCTTCTTTTACAGATTTTTCTATAAAATCATAAAAATCGTCAATATTAACATTTAATTCTTTTACTACTTGTATCATTTGTTTTCCTCTTTTTTTAGACTATTTAGATAAGAAATAGACCCTATGCCACAAAGAAAAATACCGAAAAGAATTGAAACTATTTTATCTCCTGAATTTTCAGAAAACATTATTATAAGCAACCCAAAACTTACTAACACTAAATACCATTTTGACATAAAATCACCTGCTTTATTTTGTAACTTGAAAATATAACGAACTGCCGATACTTGATGATTTAATAACTTCTTTTGCTTTTTTTACAGCAAAGTCTAAATCTTCAGTATTTATAGAAAACGACAATTTAATTCCTTGTTTTGATTCGAATTTAAAAATCACATCAGAATTATATTCTTCAAGCGTTTTTATTATAAAATCTTGTTGTGTTGGACAATTAACATAAATCATAAAATTTCACCTCTAGTTTAATATTTTTTTATAAAGATCTATAAACTCTAAAGCTATAATTTTAAAACCATCAGCAGACATTAATTGGTCTTCTGCGTGCAATAAAACTAAAGAAATAGGTACATGCTCTCCACCAGCTTCTTCTTGAATTAATTGTGTGTGTGCGTGATGTCCTTTTTTAAAAGCTTCGTCACCCTCTTTGATTGAGTTTTCAGCCTCTAAAAACTTGCCTTGCTTTGCAAGAGCGATAGCCTCTATAAAATAGGACTTCGCACTGCCAACGTTTGTTATAATTTCGAAACAAATCATTTCTAATTTATCCATTTTAAGTCCTCCTTTATGATGAAAATTTAGGAGGGCAGGAATTTTTATACACAACATCGTTATAAAAATTTCACTACCCTCCTATTTATTGTTAATTAATCGTCTAAGTTTAGTTTATTTGCCATTATAACAAACGGTGCCCAAAGCACAACTGCTATAACAAAGTTTACGATAGATAATAGAGCTGCCATTATGTTACCACCAGTTGCTAAGAAAGCATAGAATACTGGAGGCATAACCCATGTAACATCTACATACACAGGAGGTACAAGACCTATTGAAGTTGCAAAATATGCGATTATAGTTAATACTATTGGAACTAAAGTAAATGGGATAATGTATATTGGATTTAACACAAGTGGTAAACCGAATACGATAGGCTCATTTATATTAAAAATACCCATTGGAGCAGATAATTTTGCAATTGTTTTTTGGTCTTCTCTTTTTGAGAAAATGAATAAAGCTACGATTAGAGCAAGTGTACAACCTGCACCACCCATCCAAACGAATGCGTCGAAAGAACCACGAGTCCAAATGTATTCAAATTCTGTACCATTGTTAAATGCTGCTGTATTTTCATATAGAGCAGTACGATAGATACCATCTATGATTGGAGCTAAAACGTTTGAACCATGTAGTCCAAAGAACCAGAAAATTTGAACTAAAAGCGTAATTATAATAACACTAATTAAGCTTTGAGATAAACCTAGCAGAGGTTGTTGTACATAGTATTGTATGAAGTCGTTGATAGTTTTTCCTGTAAAAGTTGTAACAACATTTGCAGTGATAGCAACTAAATAGATAGAAATAACACCAGGAATTATTGATGCAAACGCAGCTGATACTGCAGGTGGAACGCTATCTGGAAGGTTTATAGTAACACGTTTTACCATAAGTTTACAGTAAATTAAAGAAGCTATAAAACCAACTATTAGTGATGAGAATAAACCTGTAATTTGAGTGTAGTTGTAAGGTAAATATCCCCAACCAGATACAGATTCTGTTACACCAGCTATAGTAGCTTCAAATGTAGCCATTTGTGGAATTGTTGCAATTAAAGCTGAGAAAGTAATAAGACCACCAGCAAGTGGGTTTACATCATAAGATTTTGCCATATTGTATCCTAAAGAAAAAGCAAAAACTAAAGATAAAACTGCATTAGATGCCCACCATACTGAACCGTTTACACCGATTACGGGTGTCATAAATGATACAAATCCTAAAAATACATTTCCAAGACCTGGATTTCCTGCTTCGATAGCATATTGTGACCATGCAGTTGGTAAATCTCTAAAGAAAACATTAAGTAATACAGCTACAGAACCTGCCATGGTAACTGGAAGTATTCCTATAAATGAATCTCTAACCACAACTAAATGTCTTTGCGAACCGATTTTTGCGGCTACTGGAACGAAGTGTTTCTCCATAAAGGCATTAAACTTTTCAAATAACTTTTTCATAATAATATCCCCCTTATAACTATTGTAGTTTTTCTAGAGCAAAGTCTAAAACTTTCTTGCCGTCCATTGCACCGTAAGCTGCCATATCTATAACGTGTACAGGTTTTGGCTCATCTAGTGCATCTTCGATGCTGTCCTTTAGATAACGTACTTGAGGACCTAATAAAATAATATCAGCCTTTTGTATGTTAGATGCTTGATCAGCATAGCCTACTGCCCAGATTTCGGTTTCTGTGTCAATGGTTTCAGCTGCTACTTTCATTTTGGTTACCAACATACTAGTTGACATACCAGCCGAGCAGATTAATAAGATTTTTTTCATTTAGCCCTCCTTTGTTCAACGGAACTTTTAATTGGTTTTTGTTATAATATAATCATAACATATTTTTTGATAAATGCAAGTATTTTTTGGGTATATTTACTAAAAAATGTGTAGATTTATATGCTGTTAATTTGTCTATATTGTACAATGGATATAAAATTGTTATTTTCGTTAACATTTTATACAAAAAAGTTATGAAAAATACGTAATTTTGCATAATTTGCAATTGGGGGTCTTTTTTAAAAACGTAAAAATCATAACTTTTTTTGAAGTTAAAGTGCTATTTTTAAATAAAAATACATAAAATGTTAATGTTTTGTTTACATAGACAGTATATCCATATAATAAAAATTTATACGTTTAAGTCGTAATTTATAATATTTCTCTTTTCGAGTATTGGAATAACTCTTTTAAAGAGTATATACATTATAAATATTTCTATAGGTAGCATAATTAAATTTTTTGGAATGCGAGATATAACAAGTGCAAAATAGTTTGAGCCTATTAAAATAGAATCCCACAAACCGTTTAATACTACATTAAGTAGCATGTTTATTAAAAATTTGCAAATTGATATATTTAATAAGGTAACTTTTGTTTTGTAAAAGAAAATACCATAAATAAATCCAGAAACAATAGCTGTTATAGTATATCCTATAAAAAAAGCTCCTTGTGGAAATATAAGATACCCTAAAATATCTCCAACTAAGCCAGATAAAGCACCAACGATAGGACCATAAATAGCACAGCCTAAAGATGTTACGATAAACGAAAAGTAAATTCGTTGTGTTCCAATATTTGGAATTGGAATATAAATGCTAGATATTGCAATTTTTAATGCTATAAAAATTGATGCGATAACTAGTACTTTTACCGATTTTAGCTCTGTTAATGATTTTTTCCAGTAGTTTTTTGTTAGTAGTTTCATAAATCCTCCTCTATTATGAGTATCAACAAAAAATCTTTAAAGTAAATGCTTTAAAGATAGATTATTAATAACCTACCAGTTGTTTCATAAAAGAGGGGCCTCTAATATGTAACAGCGGGATGCGAATTAAAAACCGCAATAGATTGCTCTATTTTCGTCCGTGTGGCAACTCCCCGTCCACTCGACACTTAACGCTTATAATTCTACTCTGTACATTAATATTAAATTGTAAAGTACAATTGTAGTATACTACAAAAAGATAAAATATGTCAATATATTGTCAATTTATCACAGAGAATATCTTACGCATAAGTGATAAACTTTTAATATAATTTTCGTTGATTTGTACAAAATTATTTTCAAAATGAAAAGATTACTGCATGATTTTTATACAAATTAATGATGAATATTTAATAAAAATTTAACTACTAGTAAGTTAGATGAACTTCCTATAGTTATTTTTTAAAATTCTTAATTACTTTTGTTAAAAAAATAATAATGAAGTAAATGATAAAACAGTTTAAAATAAATACAAACGGATTTAAATACATGGAATTTATTGGGCGTGTACCTATTTTAGAAGCATAAATACTAATAAAACTAAACGGAAAGCCAGATTGATATTCAAAATCTTCTAAAACCTTAAAGGGTAAAACGTAGGCTAATAATAGCTCTATAAGTAGAGATAAATTAAATATTTTCCAGTTTATTTTTTTCATGAAAAACCTCCTAAAATAAAAAACAGACAGAAGTAAAAAGGAAATAAGGACAAGGAAATGAAAATAGAAAATACTCTGTCTGTATTACTTTAGACGTAGGGAAAAATGAAAAGTTCCATAAAATTACAAAAATAAAAAATAAAATAAACGTGTATGTAACTTTATATATATTTTAATTTAATATATATAGTAAAATTTTGATTGACAAAGTCATTTTCTTGTGCTAGTATACAAGTATGCTATTAGTATGAAAGGAGATTAATTATGGTTTCGCAAAGAGAATTTAATTCGGAAAGTATCTATACATCGATAAAAAATTCTATAATAAATCTTGATTATCCCCCTAATATGCAAATTAGCGAGAACGAAATTGCAAAAAAATTTAATGTTTCAAGAACGCCTGTAAAATCTGTGTTTATAAAATTAGAAAACGAAGGATATTTGCAAGTAAGACCTCAAAGAGGAACTTATGTTGCGTGTCTTTCGGCTCAAAAAATAAGTGATTTTATTTATATGAGATATGTTTTAGAAGTAGACATAGTAGATGAATTTATAAAACAATTAGAAGATAACGATATTATCGTGCTTCAAGATATTATAAAACATCAACAAAACAGCATACGAGATATAAATTTTAAGCGAATGGACTTTTTTAGTAGCGATGTTTTATTTCATGGGTATATGTTTGAAAAACTAGGTCGAAGTGGCATATGGACAGAAATTCAAAAAATGCAAGTAGACTACACAAGATATAGAATACTTGATATTTCAAATCCAGATAAGTTTTCAAGCCTCATAAAAGAGCATATAAAGCTATTTCAAGCTATTTTAGCTAAGGATATAGAAGCGTATAAAACGGTTCTAAAAAAACATTTACAAGGTAATTTTGAAAATGCTATAAATTCAGAATTAAAACAATATTTTATTTAAAAAGGAGATCTAATTATGAAATTAAATCTAAGACCAAAAGAAGAATGCATGTTCGACGAAATTTCTCTAGGGGAAGTTATGTTAAGACTTGACCCAGGAGAAGGCAGAATTAAAACTGCAAGACAATTTAGAGCTTGGGAAGGTGGAGGCGAATACAACGTTGCTCGTGGATTAAGACGTTGTTTTGGTTATAACACTGCTGTTCTTACAGGTTTTGCTGATAACGATATTGGTCGTCTAGTAGAAGATTTTATTCTTCAAGGTGGCGTTGATACTCGTTTTATCAAATGGACTAAATATGATGGTATCGGTAGATCAGTTCGTAATGGTTTAAACTTTACAGAACGTGGTTACGGTGTTCGTGGTGCTGTTGGTGTGTCTGACAGAGGTAACACTGCTGTAAGTCAAC
>JAWXUO010000069.1:0-7395 GCA_044426355.1 Clostridia bacterium
CCTCTAACCCTATCCGGTGCCACCTTCCATTATAAAAGTACCATCACTTACATAAACACCACCACCAGAACGAGCTGTGTTATACGAGATAATACCGTCTTCCATTGTGAAAGTACTACTACTAGATACATAAACACCACCATAACTAGCTGTGTTATTTTCTATAGAACCTTTTTTCATTGCAAAAGTACTGCTAGTAGATATAAAGACACCACCACCATAACTAGTTTTGTTATCTGAGATAGTACCGTCGTTCATTGTAAAAGTACTACTACTATATACATAAACACCACCACCATAAGAAGAACTAGTACCTATAGTTTTGTTGCCTGAGATAGTACCTCTTTCCATTGTAAAAGTACTACTAGATATATAAACACCCATACCATTAGTAGTAGCTGTGTTGCCTGCAATAGTACCACCGTCCATTGTAAAAGTACCACTATTTTCTACATAAACACCACCACCAGAACGAGCTGTGTTGCCTGCGATGTTACCACCGTCCATTGTAAAAGTACCACCAGTAACATAAACACCACCACCGTATTTATACGAACCACTCTGTGTTCCTATACCACCGTAGATTACACCACCTTGTAGTTCTGTATAATCTGTATCAGTTGGTACATCAGCTTCGTTTGCTACAATTGCATAATCACCACTACTAGTGTCCCAGTAGCCGTAGCGATCTGCACGAGAGCCATTATCTTCTAAAGTTAAATTACCACTAGAAGTAATCGAAATTACGCTATATTCCTCAGTTTGTTTAATATCAAAACCGTTTAGGTCTAAGGTAATTTCTTCGCTAATAGAAAGAGCCAATTCAAGTTCTACATCAGCAAGGAGTTTTATTGTATCGCCACTAGTTGCATCTGTTACTGCTGCTTCTAAAGTAGTATATGTTGAACCACCTGTAATTTCAGCCTCGTTTCCTGCAATAGGCATTACACTCAAAGTTGCTTGAGGAGGATTAGCCTCTTCCGTAGAATTTTCGTCTTCCGTAGATTGTGCCTCTTTTAAAGACTTGTATTCCACCATTTTTTCTTGCATAAACACAGAAAACGCACTTTGCTGTCTGTATGAGCTAAGTTCTGCGTTTTCGTTAGAATTTTCGTCAGTTTCCCCTCCTAACTCCTCTTCATAATCATCAGTATCAGCATCTTTTTCATACTCACTATACACGTTGTCTATGCTGTAGGTATCTCCTTGTGTCGCAAAAACATTCGTAGGAACTATTCCTAAAATTAATGTTATTGCTAAAATCATAGATATAAATCTTTTGTTTTTCATATTTTTTCTTCTCCTTTATATGATTTTATTTTCTTAAAAATTTCTTCAAAATATGTTTCTAGTATTATAACATATAACTTTCATTTTGTGTTGATTTTTTTGTGAATGGTCGATATTTCGTGGCGAATGGTCAAAAAATTTTTTTTCAACACAAGTTTTTATGATAATATATCTTCAATATTTCCAACCAAAATACGTGTTTTTCTTGCGAAAAATCTAAAAAATAACATTTTTCAGTACTTTATAGACAAAAACCACCTAGCGTTCCGTTTATCTTCAATATGCATGTTTAATCTGTGCAGAGTTTGAAATTTAGGTAAACTAAAAAACCACTTTAAATTAGGCTTTTTAGTGCTGTTATCAAAGTTAAAATATGGCAAAATTAAACGATAGTGGTGAACAAAGCACGCCTATTAAGCTCCACTCTAGCCGAATTATTAAACATAAGCCTAACATCTACTTTGTTTGGTTAAAACTTTTCTAAAAGTTTTTTTCTTGAGTTCTTGGAAACCCAAGAACTGCCAAACGGCGAGTGTCAAAAGAAAAATACTACTTTTAGTAAAAAATTTAACTAGCAGTAGTGATAAAACTAGCAAGCCAAACGGCGAGTGTCAAAAAAAACACCCCATATCGCATATAGTTTTAAACCATATACTAAACAGGGTGCAGTTTATATTATTTATTTTTCGATTTCGATATCTAAAGATTGCATTATGCCACGAATGTAGCCAATTGCAAAAGACATACCGATAGCCGTTGCATTATCTATGCTTACAAGTGGCGTGTGGTCAGGCATAACAAGCCCTTTATATCCACAATCACGGTAAGTTTTTAAAGCACGAACCATGTCAACGTCGCCATCATCAAGCCATTCTTCAGTATATTGATGGTCGATAGTACCACGAACATTTCTAAAATGAACATATGCCACTCTATCAAGTTTTACAAAATGTTCAATAGCTTTGTATACATCAACGCCCATTTCTGTAAAAGTACCTTGACAAAATTCTATGCAGTTTGCAGGACTTTTAAACTTTTCGAACATATCATCATAAGCTTGTTGATTGATAAGTATTCTCGAAGTATTTCGCATAACAGGAATTGGTGGGTCTTCTGGGTGAGCTGCAAGTTTTACGCCAGCCTCTTCGGCAACTGGTAAAAGTTCTGATAAAAGCCAGTCACGTCTTTGAATATTTTCTTCTAAAGAGACAAAAGGTAAATCTTCTTTTGGAGCGTCAGGAATAACTATTCTTTTGCCAAATTCGCCAACTGGAAACGGGTCGTTAATAGGAGCTTTATCTAGTGTGAAACGAACTGTTTCTGCACCACCACGAGCAAAAGGACCTGTTTCTCTGCCGATAACGCCTGCAAAAGTAGGGTTATAACCCATAACAGGAATACCAGCTTTACCCATATTTGAAATACAAGTTTTAAGGTAGTCTAAATGCTCCTTTTTTCCTGGTAAATCAAGCATCGCTTTATAATAAGTGCTTGGGTGAAAATTTTCAAAACCTTCAATTTTTACGCCGTTTTCTTCGTAAAATTTTCTAAGGTCCATTAATTCTTCAACCGACCACGGAGCTTTATCTGCTGAAGGTAAAATTTCTTTTCCTGGCCACGCAATAACTGCGTGAGTTACACCTATTTGAGATGCAAATTTAATATAATCTTTGTCTGTTCGTTGTTCTGCACGAAACCCTAATCCGATTTTCATTTGGTATGCCTTTCTGTATCTAGTCTTGTATTTCGATGTCTAAAGTTTTCATTATTCCACGAATATAGCCTATCGCATGAGCCATACCGATAGCTGTTGGATTTGAGATACTAACATCTGGTGTATGGTCTGGCATAAACATACCTGTGTAATTACATTCTTTATAAATTTTAAGAGCTCGTACCATGTCAATGTCGCCCTCGTCGATAAATGCTTCTGTATATTCTGGAACTTCGCTTTTTAAATTGCCTTTGATATTTCTAAAGTGAACATATCCGATTTTGTCCTTTGAAGCAAAATGACGAATAATATCGTATACATCTTCGCCAGTTTCTGCAAAAGTACCTTGGCAAAATTCTATACAATTTGATGGACTGTCAAATTTTGCAAACATTTCGTCAAATCTTTCAGGATTTATAAGTATACGAGCTGTATTGCGAAGTTTAGGAACAGGAGGGTCTTCTGGGTGAGCTGCAAGTTTTACGCCAGCTTCTTCTGCAACAGGCATAAGCTCTGATAAAAACCAATCTCTGCTTTGCGTTATTTCTTCTAAAGTGATTTCTGGACGATTGCCTTTTGGTGCATCAAACATAACTCTATCAAAAATTGTGCCAGCAGGTACTTCATCATTAACAGGTGCGTTAGCTAGTGTGAAACGAACCGTTTCTGCACCACCTCTTGCCCAATTTCCACTTGCACGAGCAATTACTCCTGAAAGTGTAAAATTATAACCCATAACAGGAATACCAGCTTTACCCATATTAGAAATACAAGTTTTTATGTAGTCCATTTGCTCTTGTTTTCCAGGCATATCAAGTAAAACTTTATAGTAGTATTCTGGCATAATATTTTCAAAACCTTCGATTTTCATACCATTTTCTGCATAAAACTTTTTAAGGTTTTGTAGCTCTTCTACAGGCCATGGTTTTTCGAAAGCTGATGGTATAATTTCTTTGTCTGGCCATGAAATTATTGCGTAAGGAGCACCTACTTGAGATGCGAATTGTAAATAATTTTTATCTGTTCTATTTCCTAAACGAACACCTATTCCGACTTTCATATTTTACCACCTTTCTTAATCTTCTATTTCAATATCAAGAGATTTCATAATACCACGAATATAGCCTACAGCATAAGCCATACCTACTTCTCGTGGACTACCAATGCTAACATCTGGAGAGTGGTCTGGCATAAGCATGCCGTTATAACCACATTCTTTATATATTTGAAGTGATTTTACCATATCAATATCACCTTCGTCGATAAATACTTCGGTATATTCTGGTAAAGTTCCTACAACGTTTCTAAAGTGAACATATGCAATTTTATCTTGTTTTGCAAAGTGCTTAATAGTATCGTATACATCAAGGTTTGGAATTTCTGCGAAAGTGCCTTGGCAAAATTCGATACAGTTTGAGGGACTGTCAAATTTTGTGAACAAATGGTCAAAATTTTCTGGACGAATAAGTATACGAGCAGTGCTTTGCATTACAGGGATAGGAGGGTCTTCTGGGTGAGCTGCCATTTTAACACCAGCCTCTTCTGCAACTGGAAGAATTTGAGATAAAAACCAATCTCTGCGTTCTATCATTTCTTCTAGTGAAACAGGAGGTAAATTTCCTTCTGGAGCATTCGGGTCAAAAACTCTTTTAAAAACAGTGCCTAGTGGAATATGTCCATCTATAGGAGCTTTATCAAGCGAAAAACGAACTGTATCTGCACCACCACGAGCGAAAGGTCCTGTATATCTTGCAGTTACACCAGCAAGCGAGAAATTATAACCAAAAATTTTAATTCCTGCTTTACCCATGTTAGAAATAGAACGTTTTATGTATTCCATTTGCTCTTCTTTACCTGGCATATCTAGCAAAATTTTAGCGAAATATATAGGGTGAATATTTTCAAAACCTTCAATATTAACACCGTTTTCGTTATAAAACTTTTTTAAAGAACTTAGTTCTTCTAAAGACCAAGGAGCTTTATCTGCTGATGGTAAAATTTCTTTATCTGGTAACGCTAAAATAGCATTAGGAGCACCAATTTGTGCTAAATATTGTATATAATTTTTATCGGCTCTATTTGCACCACCGATACCCATTCCTACTCTCATAAAAACCTCTCTTTAATAAATAGCATAATTGGATTAACACAAAGTTAATCCAATTATTTTTGTTTAATCTTCAATATCAATATCTAAAGTTTGCATTATTCCACGAATATAACCGATAGCATAAGCCATTCCGATTTCGTTAGCAGGTTCGACACTAACTAATGGTGTGTGGTCTGGCATAAGCAAACCAGTGTAGCCACTTTCTTTATAAGCTTGTAAAGATTTTACCATATCCATATCACCTTCGTCGATGAATACTTCTGTATATGAATCTTTTACAGTTCCGATAATATTTCTAAAGTGAACATAACCGATTTTCTTTTTGCCTGCAAAATATCTAATAGCATCATATACATCAACACCAGATTCGCCAAAAACACCTTGACAAAATTCGATACAGTTTGATGGACTATCATATTTAGCAAAAAGTTCGTCATATCTTTCTTTATTTATAAGTATACGAGAAGTGTTTTTCATAACTGGTACAGGAGGGTCATCAGGGTGTGCTGCCATAATAACTCCTGCTTCTTCTGCAACAGGGATAAGTTGAGATAAAGCCCAGTCACGACGCTGTAGCATTTCTTCTAAAGAAACGAAAGGTAAATCGCCCTCTGGTGCATCAGGCATTACAATTCTGTTAAAAACAGTCCCAAGAGGCATACTACCATTTATAGGTGCAGTTTTTGAATCAAAACGAACTGTTTTAGCACCACCACGAGCAGTTGCAGGCTCTAAACCTGTAACACCTGCGATAGATAAGTTATAACCCATAACTTTAATGCCAGCTTTACCCATATTTTCTATACAACGTTTAACATCGTCTAGTTGTTTTTCTTTTCCTGGTAAATCAAGCAAAACTTTGTAATGTAAACTAGGGTGAAAGTTTTCAAAACCTTCAATTTTAACGCCATTTTCAGCGTAGAATTTTTTAAGAGCAACTAATTCATCTACAGACCAAGGACCAACCCCTGAATCTGGAAATAATTCCTTATCTGGCATAAAAACTACTGCATGAGGAGCACCGATTTGTGCTAAATATTGTATGTGTTCCTTGTTAACACGAGCAGGACCACGAACACCCATTCCGACTTTCATAATACAGACCACCTTTCAGTTTTTAAAAAATTTATTTATACTTTATATAATATAACTTTTAATGCTAAAAAACAATGATGATATTGTACAATAATATTTATTAAATATTAGTTAATACCACAAAATTTAGAATTTTATTCTGTCTTCGATATATTTATCAAGCTCAGAAATAGGGATACGAACTTGTTGCATAGAATCACGTTCACGAACTGTAACGCAATTATCAGCCACGACACCTTTTTCAGGGTCGCCTACAGTTTGGAAATCGACAGTAACGCAAAACGGAGTACCGATTTCGTCTTCACGACGGTATCTTTTACCGATAGAGCCTGTATCATCAAAATCAATACTATATTTATGCGAAAGAGAGTTCCAAAGTTCCATGCCCTTATCAGATAATTTTTTAGAAAGTGGTAAAATTGCAAATTTATATGGTGCAAGAGCAGGGTGCAAACGCAAAACTGTTCTTATATCGTCATTTCCGTTTTTATCTTGTCCGATAACTTCTTCATCATAAGCATCACACAAGAAAGCAAGTGCAACACGGTCTGCCCCTAGAGATGGTTCTATAACATATGGGATATATTTTTCGTTTGTTTCAGGGTCAAAATATAGCATGTCATCGCCAGAATGTTCGGCGTGTTGAGTTAAATCAAAATTAGTTCTCGATGCAACACCCCAAAGTTCTCCCCAACCAAACGGAAACTTAAATTCTATATCAGTAGTAGCGTTTGAGTAGTGCGAAAGTTCTTCTTGCTCATGCTCACGCATTTTAATGCTTTCTTCTTGCATATTAAGCGATAAAAGCCAATCTTTACAGAATTTTTGCCAATATTCAAACCATTCCATTTCTGTTCCTGGTTTACAGAAAAATTCTAGCTCCATTTGTTCAAATTCACGAGTTCTAAAAGTGAAATTCCCTGGAGTTATTTCGTTTCTAAAAGATTTACCTATTTGACCTACACCAAAAGGAACTTTACGTCTTGTTGTACGTTGAATATTTTTAAAATTCACAAAAATACCTTGAGCAGTTTCTGGGCGAAGATATAGGGTAGTTGATGTATCTTCTGTAACGCCTTGGAAAGTTTTAAACATTAAGTTAAAGCTACGAATATCAGTAAAATTTAGTTTTCCACAGTCAGGGCATACGATATTGTTATCGCTTATGTGTTTACTCATTTGTTCA
>JAWXUO010000018.1:0-35560 GCA_044426355.1 Clostridia bacterium
CAAAAGGATTATCTGGGTCACTTGTTATATTTTTAAAAACTTCGCTTTTAGGTGTAGTTTTTGTTTTATTAGTATTAAACACTACATCTACTCCATCAGGTAAATCGTCAGAATATACAGCCATACCTTTTATGTATTTCGCATCATCTACTAAAATCCTAACTTGTGCATAACTTGAATTACCTAATGATAAATCATCAACACCTCTTCTAATCTCTACAACTCCATCTTTTTCGATACCACCATCTTCTGCATATCTTATTGAAACTCTATTTGAAGTTAGACTTTTAGGATATACGAAAGTATCAAAAGTTGCTCCCGAGTCGTGAGAAGTATAATCTCTAACAGAATGTACATTTTGAAAATCATAAATTGCTTTATGTTCTGTACCGGGTGGACAAATAACTTTAATGTTTGTTTGTTTTCCGGGATTTGTTATTTGTGGAACACCTCCACCATAAACAGGATAACCCTCTGTTTCTAAAATATAAAGTGCTTGATTTAGTTTTTCTTTTGAAATTCCAAGTTCACGCTCAACACCTGTACCAACGTCAATCATACCTTTTTTGTTAATTTGATCTCTCAAAAAATCAGCAGTTGTTTTGGCTTGGTTCATTCGAGCTTCTGTGTTTTCGTTCAACAATGTACGAACAGATGAGTCATTAGTATATCCCATTTTTTCGGCAATGTCATTTAAACTATAGCCTTTTTCTCTAAGACCACGAGCTGTAGCAACATCTATAGTTCTTCTCTCATCTTTAGCAAGCGACCTTTGAGTTCTATATTGAGTAGTTGTTAGACCCATTGATTTTGCTATTTCGGTATCATTAAGACCACTTTTTTTAAGTTCATCTACACGACTTAAAAAATCCCCACTACGTTGATATGGCGTTCCACCTGACCCCCATGGGTATCTTCCAGAACGCTTTGACATTCCATAATGTCGTAATATGTCTTCTGCTATTTTATTCATTTACATATCCTCAACTTTTACTTTATTGATTATTTTATTAAATGTTATAATTTTATCCATTATTGGTATTATATCTTCTGCGGTTGGTTTGTGATATAATATTTCATCTAACTGATAAATTCTAAGTTCTATATCTATTTCTGATGGTTTCACGTTGTATTCTAAACAAAAAAGAGCAGTATATATCTCTAATTGTTCCATGTGAGCAGGCGATACTCCAGTTTTCAAATCGTGTATTCGCAACAAATTATTTCTAAAAGATATAGCGTCTGCTGTACCAAAACAATTATCCGAATAATATAAAACTTGCTCTGTTTTCATTTTATATCCAATCGCATCATTTACGTACATATTTAGCGTTTTTTTTGCTCTAGGTAATTTGATATTATTATCTATTAACTTAGATGCTATATCGTGTAGTTCTGTACCTTTTTGAACAGCTAAATGTTTAGAATATACATCTGCTATTTTTTCTTCGCTATAACGCACCCAATGATATTTACTAGCACTAAGAAATGCGTGTCTACCTTCGATTGCGAAATGTTTGTTGAAGTTCATATAATACCTCCTCCTTATTTTCTGGATATACAAATCTCGAAAAAGACATCGTATTCATTCGATGTACATAGTAATCTTGATTTGGTTGTTTTTTTGCGTTTTTGTTTCTTTTGCATTCTAAGGTGGCCCATGTGTCACCATGCAAAATTAAAAGGTCTGGTATACCTTGTTTGTGTTCCATCTTAATGACCATGCAATCGGGATAGAGTTTTTCTATCTCGTTTTTTAATTTATCTTGAAATCCACTTTCAAGTCGTGAGCTTCTAGCCATCATAAACCACCTTTCTTCATAAAAAATAAAAAGAAAAAGCATATAATCACTTTCTCTTCATAAAAGGGTATGTTTTTTTGGCGTAAAAAAACTCACACCATTTTTAAGTGTGAGTTTCAGTATTTTATTAATCGTTGTATATTTTACAACTACTTATGCAATTTGGCCACGGACCTCCACAATCACCACAACCTCGTGGTATCGTGTCGTCTTCAAATAATAAATGGTTTGTTTCATTCTCATAGTTAAGTTTAGAATATATTTTTTCTTCAGAAACATTGCTTTGACAAAACGGACAAATCCACTTTCCATCTAAACTATCTAATATGCCAATTTCAAAATCCATATATTCATCACATTCTTTACATTTGACGAATAAAGGTATGTCGTCGGTATTTCTCTTATTCATCTCGATATTTTCAAAATCATATATCAATTTAGAATTACTTAGTCGTCCTTTGAAATATGTAAATTCAAATCCTGACTTTAATATTTTATCTCGTATATTCATAGAACCTCCTAACGTCAAAAGGTTCGTTTATTTAACACTAGCTATTTTTTCTTAAAAACTTAAATAATAACCACCATAGCCATAAACCACCTGTTACACATACTAAAATTATATCAATTATAAATTTTCCTAAACCATATTTTTTCATTGTTATCCTCCTTATTGTTTAATATAAATTTCTTTATTTTTAGTTATAACATATTCTGTTGTTGAAACCTTGTCTAAAATATCCATAACTACGCTCAACATAGGGTGTGTCGCATCTATGTCTTCTACAAAAGCATCTACTTTCATTTTATTTTCAATGAACTTCTCGTTTTTGTCCCATTTCTTATTTTTATGATTATTAATAAACATACTTAAAGCCGAAAAACATATCATACTTCTTTTTTCACATTTTCCGAAATATGTTTCGATATCATTTTTGATATAGTTTATATATTCGGTATCGAAATTTTGAGAATAATATAATTCGAGCAAACCGCTCATACCATATAAATGCATTGAAAGTTCTAAACTATCTTTTATTTGAAAAGCATTATTTATTAAACCGTTCAAATCATCAATTTCTTTTGAATTAATAATTGAATTTAAATCGCTTAAATAAAACTCTATATTTTTCATAGCTACTTTTTTAGATTGTTGTAAATTTATAAGAGTGGCATTTTTTTGAGTTTCGTTATTCATAATAGACATATAGTTAGAATGAGCATATCTTGTAAAACTCACTTCAGATATTAATTCTGCTTTTTTATCGCCGTATAAAAACTCTAAGATACGGTCTATGTTTGAACTTAGCATTTTTAATTCTTTAGTTATATTTGAAAGATGGTATTGTCCTGTCGCCATCGACAATGCTGTAAATCCACCTAACACCATAGCTTGGCTCGCTACTGGAACTAACGATGCTGTCCCTACAATTTTACTACCATCAACAATAGTTGTACTATATCCACCTTGAGTTAGTTTCATTAAAGTTTGTGGTAAGTTATTTGGAAATTTAACAACATACGATTGAGCTAATGTTTGTGTCGCCATCGCTGACGGTATATATTGCATTAAATTATTTACGCTGGTTTGTTGCATTTTTGACAGGTTCATTTTATGGTATGTATTATCTATACCATTTTCGCATGGTATAATTTCTAAATCCTCATTTTCTAAAAGAATTGATAAAATATCTTTACTATATACTTCGTTGTCATTCATATTCAAAACCCCTTATTTATATTCGTATTTATATTATAATTATACCATATCGACAGCTTTTGTCAATCATTGGTCAAAAACCCACTTTATTTTTGTTTGTTTATTATATATTTAATATTTTTTATCACAATTAATAGAAGAAAAAAGTGGGTAAGTGGGCAGAATAACACAAAATATATCTTTTTGTCAATAAATACCCCTTTTTCGACCCTGAAAACACTATTTTCTTCTCAAAACTATACTTTTAAAAGCCCACTTTCAGTTTGTAAAAGTGGGCAAAAAGTGGGCAAATGGCCATATTTATTACGATTTTACGCATTTAAACCAACTAAATGTATATAAAATATATAACTTTTTTCGTAAAAATAGAAAAACCCACTTTTCAAAAAATAAAAGTGGGTTAAGAGTTAGCCATATAATTTAAAAACATTGCGTTACATAAGACGTGTTCGATATGTTTAAACCCACTTTCTGCATCAACACTATCAGGGTCTTTCATATATTCTACAAAATGCCTAAGTAATGCTCCTACGTATCTTTCTCTTTCAATGCCTTGCCAAGAATTAGCACTATATTTTTCAGCACCGAAAGTAAGAACTCTACCAAGAGCCTCGTACGTAATAGGTGGAATTAAATCCAATCTAAGTTTACCAGCATCATATTTTAACGACGTCGTATTTTGCGTTTTTTTACTATCAAGAATGCCGAACATCTTACCTACTTCTTTGCTTATATAATCGTCTGATTTACTCATTTATTTCCTCCTCATTCATAAAAACATCTTCTTTACAAAAGAACATAGGCATACCTAACATTAACAAAAATAAGAATGCCGTACCATCATTATCTATAAATGTGGTCACAGCACCTAAACTTATTAAACTTAAAGCTCCTAATTTATTTTTTAATAGTTTTTTACTCCAAAATTTATTTTTCATAATAATTTTCTCCAAAAAATAAGAGCCTAGAATATAATCTCAGCTCACTGTGTTTTTATTTATTATATATTATCTACAAAAGTAATTTTACTTGGTAAACATTCGTGTACTGCTCCATCGCTCGTTTCATATAAAGCTACACAATAATATGTTACACCACCCTTGTGACCCCCAACCATAATTGACGGTTCAATTATATCACTCTTATTAACCCATTGATGAAAATAACAACCTGTTAATATTTCACCATTACTTTTAACGATACATTGTCTTAATTTTTTTCTATTCATTTTCATTACTCCTCCTAAAAAACAAAAAAAGCAGAGAAATTAATCTCTACTTTTATCTTTAGATTTATGATTGTTACACCATTCTTTACATTTTGGATATGATTTCATTCTACACATTTTACATAACACAGCTTCTCTATCAGGGTGTAATACTTCTTCTTCTCTTTCGTATTCAATTAGTTCCCATTTACCATTTTTTAATATCGGTTCTAAAACATTTACTTTTATTTTCATAACAACCCTCCTTAATTATATCCATTATATCATATATATATTAAAAATAAAAGACCGTGTTTTACCACAGTCTTTTGATTTTAGAAAATTAATTATGATGTTAAAATTCTATATTTTTCCCTAAGTACATCGTATGCTTCTTGTTCCAATTCTACCTTAATATCGTATTCGATTTTGTGTTTGTTATTTTCTACAACATCAACCATAAAATCAACTTTCTCGGCATAAAGAAATCTTAAACATATATCCAATTGTTTAGGGTTTTTAGCGATAAAATTATTCATAATCAAAACCTCCTTTCCATAATAGGAGATGATAAATTAGCGTAATGGTATTAAGTTTTATTCTATATTACCAGTGATTAAATCACTAGCAGGTAATTCCTTTATTTTATCACAAAAATATATCCATTCGTCTAGCTTATGGTTTTTACGAGAGTGAAATATATTTGATAATACTTCGTAATTTAGCATAATGGTTCTTTTTTGATTATAACTAGATGGTAATAATTGTATCATTTGCCACCAAAATTTTTTACTTTTATATTCTAAATATTTATCTCTTTGTTTATTTAAAACTCTAATAATATGCTCTAATACGTTTCGGGGTATCCAGTCACCCCAACATATTTCTAACTCACCCTGACACATCAAATGTTCGTGTGAAAAATCTTCTAGTGTAAATTCTTTATCTGCAATTTTATGCATGGTAGAACAACTATTACAAACCGTACCTACTTTATATGTATCAAATTCTTTCCACCAATATAAAGGAGCTGTGATATCCACATACACGACAATCATTCTCATAAATTTTCTATGGTCAGTACCTGCTTTACAAAGATTTTTCATTAATTTATAATCATTTTCGCCTATAATAAAACTACCATCTTTTTCAAAACTATCGCTTTTATCCCAACTGTTCATAGGATTTCTCATTCCACGAATAGCGTGACTAACTCCTACTACTTCTAAATTTTCTGTTTTCAACATCTTAAAAATCCCTCCATTATTTTTCTAAATTTGCCCTTTATTAAAAACATCTTTTCATATATGGTAAATGTTTACGAATAGCTACGGGTGCGTTATATTTTGATAATTTATACGGGGTGTTGTGTCGCACCTTTACTGAAATATTTTGTCTACGCATGCTTTTAACATATTCTTCTAAAGACTCATAGACCATATCAAAGAAATTAAAAGCTTTTATAATCGCATTTTCGACGCATTTACCGAATTCGCCAATAGATATGTTTAATTCAGCTAACATATCTGTTAAATCACATAGTTCCATGTTTACAACTCCTTTATAGTTTATATCTGCTGATAAAATATTCTTCAACCTCTAAAATTTTTTCTTTATAATAAGGTTGTTCCTCAGCTATATATCGACATAAATCTTCTTTATTTTCAAAAGGTTTTCTCCACGAATTTCCACTCATAACCATATCTAAACTAGATTGTATAGAATCTATAAAATCCCTTGGTGTCCAACCCTCCCAAATATTTCTATTTAAATCACCCATTTATTTTCCACTACCCTCCAATTTAGTTCTATCGTTAAGAATATTCCATATTTTTTCTGCTTCATCTCCTAACAAATAATTGATTATAGTAACTTCTTGATTTTTTTGTTTTTCTCCTATCATTAACGTTTTCGTTGGTGTATCTCCAACATAACTAACTATTAGCGATTTTGCTTCATTCATATTAACACCCCCAATCCCAAGTTTTATTACTTAACCATTCTGTTGTAAAATGGTTTTCTTTACCGTCACCATAAAAATATAGATACTCTTTAGGTAATACACGTCTTATATTTTCGCCATCTTTTTCTTCATGCCACATAGCCACCACGTTTAAAGCTAATTCATATAAATCTTCTTCAACTGGATTATTAACATTATAACCGTGAAATTGATTGTCTTGAGTAATTACACCCATTATCGTGTCTTTAAAAAAAGGAATGTCGCTATCAACTCTGTTTAATATACACCAAACTACTGCTTCTTTTTGTGCTATAGAACACCCTCTAGCTTCTCCCCAAAGAGTTTTTGCCAAAGCTTCAATAGTTGGAATATCTATAACAGATATTATTTCCTCTTCTGCTAAATTTGTTACTGAAACAAAATCTATAATATCACTATTAGCATAATCTTTTTCTATAAAAATAGTTTTTTCAATATAAAATATCTCATTTTCTGCCTCTACGTTTAAACCAATAACTAATCCAGTTGCAAAAAATAAGCTTAGCATAACAGAATATACTAAGCTTGCTAGTTGTTTTTTTCTCAAACGCATTTTTTATGTTCTCCTTTTACCAATTAACGTATTTATGTTCGTTAAAATTCTTTTTATTTTTCAAAGCTTTTTCTATAGCTAAATCTATATTTGAATTTGATTTAAGGTGGTAATAATATAAATTTTTATAGGGAGTATTCATTCTATCCGTTCTACCCATTGCTTGAGCCATTACTTTATATGAATAGTTTTGCGAATAGAACACGATGGTATCCGTTTCGATACAATTCCAACCCTCACACCCTGCTGTATACTGAACCAAATATACCCATTTGTCACTAGCAGGTATCAATTGATGTTTGTGACCATTCCACTCTGCGATAGAAAATCCATCTTCATAATTTAAGTTTTTAAGAATATCCAATTCATAGTCAAAATTATAAAACATAATTACTTTGTTATGTTTTTTTAATATTTCTAAAACCGCATCTTGTCTACTTTTATCGGAATTTACAACTTTTCTACAAAGATAACAAAGTTCACTAGGTGTTTCCACAGGTTTATTTTCATAAATATTCCACCTATCTTTTGATATTTGTTTATAGGTTGTTTCGTCATATAAAGTTTCTATGATATTATGATGAGGTACGGTTTCTCTTTTAAAGTCCATATCAATCAATAACTGATTTCTTAAATTAATTAGTTTCCCAGTATTTACATATCTGTCTATTTTAGGAAAATTAACTCGTGGATTGTATACAATATGTTCTCTTGTAAATTGCGTCTTGTTTGTGTAAAAACCATTCGCTAAAAACACAGGAATATAATCTTGCCAAGTATCTCCCGGTGTTGCTGATAGTAAAATCCAATTATTTTCTTTTGCTATTTTCAAGAACGATTTTACCCAAGCTCCACTACCTACCACCCTTTGTTCATCAAATATAAAGAAAGCATTAGAAACTTTTTCGTATTTACCAATGTTATTCCAACTATCTACTACGACCGTGTGATTATATAATACATCTCTTGCTGATGAGAGCAAAAATGGTGTCATTTCTAAATCCCACTCTAAAGTGTCCCTTTTTCTAGCAGTTGTGATAATATATAAATCTTGTGGTGGGTCTCCCATTGGTACATATTCGTCAGTATCTAAAACTCCACCATTTTCGACATAATAATATGCAAGTGCTGTTCGTGATTTACCACTTCCAACACCACCTTTTAAAATACAGCCATTTCTCATTCGCTTTATAGCGTCTAACTGATAATCACGTAAATTTATACCTGCCATTTATCCTCCGTTTCAAAATCTATGAATATTGATAAATCACCACTATTAACACATAGAACTTTGTTATTTTTTAAATTTTCTATATCCCTTTCGCTTAAGGTCACATGACGGTTTTTAAATTTCGATTTATATTCATCAACTTCGTCACGTTCGATTACATATAACACAGCCATTGTCAATCCTCCTAATTCACATTAAATTTTTAAATATTCTTCTCATCGTCCATATATCCGAAAAATATATAGGCGTATACCAATAATTTCGTTTATCGTCGTTTACACACATAGGTTCCGTCAAGCTGTTTCCAACTTTTACATATCCTGCTACACCTAAAAGCGATATTTGAATATAACACATCAAAGCAACAGTCATATCAACATCTTGACCTGTCACTAATAGATGATTTTGGAAATTCATATTCTCTTTTTCAAGCTCTTTTTTAACTTCGTTCACTCCTGCTATTAATGTCGCACCTGCGCCACAACAGCTATCGTGGATTGTTATAACACCTTGATTTTTAGCTTTAGATATCGAGTCCATACAAGTCACACCTGCCATAAATTGACATAAATGGTACGGTGTAAAAAATTGTCCTCTGTTTTGATTTCCTAAACCCAAATCCATATAGATTTTACCTAAAAAATCTTGTTCTAAGTTGTCGTCTAAACTCATGACCACGTTTGCACATAATTCAGGAAATATTGCTTGTTCTTCTTTTTTATATTTATTTATAATATCTAAATACATTTTTTCTCTTTCGTCGAAATATGTTTTATCACAAGCATTAGCTATAGAACAAGCAAACATTATTATAAAATCTCTCCATACATCTAACGAATTATGGTTATATGTTAATTGTTTGAATTTTTTCATAAATTCTTTCGATGCATCATACTCTTTGTTTGTTTTTTCTTTTTTTGTAGGTTTAGATTTTGTTTCACTTACTTTTATATTTGGTTCAACTTTTATTTCGTTGGTATTTTTGGTATTAGCTTTTTTTCGTTTCGATATATCTTCTCTTGTTTTATTATCGTTTGTCGTTAAAAACTTTTTGAGAATATCGCCAAAATTATTTTTAGAATACATAAAAACCTCCTAAAAAACAATAAGAGTGTTCACACCGTTTAGGTATAAACACTCTAATTCATATTATTTAATCAGCATATTTACTAGCTAATTCATCTTCATCTATTGTCACGTACATATTTTTTAGATAAGCCTTAATCCCACTTTTACCATTAACTTCCCAGCTTGACGGATTTATAGTTAAGTCAACATTACAAATTTCAGCAAAATCAAGCGTACCAACACTTTCTTCGTCTAATTGTGTTTTTGAATTTCTCGATACAATATATACTTTAGGTGGGATATTATCAAATCTAACAGACACTTGAATGTAATATTTTGGCGTATCACCGTCATCTCTTGGAGTTAAAGTTTTAATATTCCAACCATCATTGATTAGTTCTTGTGCTTGTTGGTCATCATCAATAATTACACAAAAATTTCTATCACCTGCTCTGTTATATTTTGTTTCAGCACCAGAAAAGTTTCTAAAAAGAATATGAGCGTTTTCGATAATTAAATTGTTTGTTTTATCTGAAATAACTCTATTTGAGCGTAGTTTTCCAGTTCGCCATTGATGAAGTATTCTTTTTACTTCTACTTTAAATCGCATAGCCAGTGGTTTTCTTGATTGCATTAATAATTCGTATAAACCATATTCTGTTAAAAACCACATTTCTCTTTCTTGGCCTGCACGATATATTGTATCGGTTAGCTTTTCGTCATCATCTACATTTTCAAGCATTTGACCCACTTTATCTTTAGAATATTCTATAAGTGTAGCAACTTCTTGGGCTAAAAATAATGGTTTTTCTTTTGTCCCATAAACATTAAATTCAGTGTCAAAAATAACGACTGTTTCTACGTTTTCGATGTCTTTTTCTTCAATTTGTTTCATAATTATTTTCCTTTCATTAAAACGGTAACTCTGATACCGTTAGTTCTAATTTACATTCTTCTGTTTCGCCATCTTTATATAAGTTTTCACAACCAACACAATCTCTATCGTCTGGTTTTAATAGTGAACATTTTTGGAGTTGTGAAATATCAAAATTCAACTCACAACTTTCTTGGTTTAAATATCGACAATCATAACATTCTTTTTGGTCTATATCGCAGGGAGTTTTATGTTTTTGTACGTTATCGTTTGATACAAACCATTCCATATCCCCGTATTTAGAAATATCTTCTATTGCATCGTCTACTAATTTATCGTAATAAGTTCTATCTATATAGTTTTGTTTATTAAGCTTTTCGACCATTTCCGACTCTAACCATCTGTAACCTTTAGTTCCAGTAACAGCATAATATTTACCATCTTTTTCACGATATAAAACACCACCACCTGCTTCGTCTTTAACAGGACAAAATCTTCCAACTTTACCTATAAATATGTAATTATGACCTTTATCTATTTCACTTTTAACATATTCCAATCCATCTTCGATTTCTTTAATATCTGTTGGAGATAACCCACCTTTTTTTAACAATTTCACACCTAAGTCATATTCTTTTTGGTATTCACTTACGTCAGGATAGCCCTCATTCATATCTAAAAATAATCTACCTTGAACTACATTTTTTGTTTCGCACATATCCTCAAAAGATATTTCTTCTTTACTAAAAAGCTTTTTAAACACGTATGGAACTGCGAATTGCGTACCTGTTGCTGTCCATTTTCCAGTTTTTTTACCATCTTTATATCTAGCAATATATACAGCATCGTTAACTAAGCACATTCTATCATAAGTTGCTTCATGTTCAAAATCATATCCATATTCTTTGCCGTAATCACTAACGAATTTTATTATTTCAGGTGTTGCGTTTGGTATTTTTATGGAATCCGTCTTTACATGCGCTACTGTAAATCCTTTTTGCTGTACAGCATATTTAAGATTTATCATAAATAATGCACCACGTTTAGCTACTATATTGTCCACGTTTCTTTTATCTCTAAATGGATTATCAAACCTTGCTGATGTTAAACCATATACCGAATTTATAGCTATTTTTAAAGCTTGTGCCAAATCGCCTGCTACACTCTCATCATCAAGATATTTCGCTAATACTCCATTTAACATATTTCTAGCTTTATCAAAATCGCCGTGTTTTATAGCCATTCTAGCATCTAAAATATCTTTAAATCTGGCCGTATATTCTTCACCAAATAAATCTTCAGCTACTATACTACTCGGGTGCATTGATGCGACATCAAGTAACGCCACATTGCTATACATACCGGGTTCGGAATATACATATCCACCTTCGCCTACTTCTTCTCCTCTGTATGTAGATTTACCACATTCAAATTTATATCCGGGAAAAATCGGTCTATTATATTCATCGAAAACAGTAAACCCGTCATCTGCATTAGAATATAAGAAACTTCCTTCCTCTATCGAAAAATATCCACAATCTTCAGAAATTTCCCCCATACTTCTATAATTAAACTGGTCATGAGGCTTTCTATTTTTACCGAATATAATTCTAGTAGACAAAGTGTTAGTCGTATCGTTAACAGTCATTCCTGCTATATCTGCTAGAATTTGTCTTGCTAAGAAATCCGATTTTCTTGCATTAAACGTCGCTTCCGTTGCTAATACGTCATTATCACAATATTCTGCAACTTTCACCCACATATCTTCTGAAACAGGTTCGTCCCAAGGCAAACCTAATTCCTGATGGTGCAATCCTAATTCTATCTCGAATTTCTTCAACGATTGCTTTTTACTAGAGAAATCATACACATCAGTGTAAGATATGTTATACGCTTCGCCAAAGAAACAATTAGGACTACCATTAATAATTTTTTGCGATAAGTTATATATTTGCTCATTTGTGTAACCCATAAGTCTAGCATACAAAATATGATTATCATATCGTCTGCAATTAAAACCTACTAATCTAAACTTCATAAGTTCTTCTATTTCAGATGACGTTGGGTTTATCATTCTTACAACAGGTTTATCATCACCCTCAACTTTCCAATTCACCAAAAACAAATTCGGGAATACCTCAATATCGTAAAATATCAATTTGCTTTCCGTAGCATCAGAATTTATCGATATATCTGCTGATTTGAACTGCATTTTATTTACTAATTTAATACAATAATCAGCCTGATTAGAACTACTTACAGCAAACGCCAGTATACTATTTCGCATATCGCTAATATCGTATTTAACATCTGAAGCATAAGCTTCTTCTAATATTTTGTGAATAAAATCGATACTTGGTTTTGTTGCTGAGTGAATTTCTTTGTTGATGTTTTTTATAACTAAGGTTCTTATCGCTTTTTCATTTTTCACATTATCTAAATTTAACATTTTCGTCACCTCTTTCAATGGTAAACCAGAATTTATATTTGCTATTTGTAAATTATTACATTTAGTTAGTTTTCTTCTAAGTGAACTTTTACCAGTATATACCTTTACTTCAATGTGTTCTCCATATATTCTGCTAAGTTTGTTTACATCGCCGTTATAAATATAATGCAAATGTATACCTTTTCCACTTTTACTAAGTTCGGCATACGTTTTAGGCCATTTACTAGCTTCATTTAAATTTTTATCGTAAGATTTTTCGCCCATTTCATCTGTAATGTCAAAATCTATCACTATATGATTTTCAGGTACTTTAACATAATGTAATTTGCTAGTGTCTATATTTTCTAATTTAGTTCTAACGTTATCCCATTTTTGAATAGGTGTTTCGTTTGAAGTTGCATATTGTGCTAAACAATTACTCCTATCTTTATCAAATATAGATACCTTTTCACCAAAGTCTATTAAATCTAAAAGTTCGTCTTTAGTAGATAATTTCTTAGGACCTTCTTCAAATTTTTCAACTTTAAAACCACTATAATAGCTACGAACTCTACTTCCGTCCGTTGTTTGAAAACGTTCTTTATATTCGTAAAAATAGTTTTTAATCTCTTCTTTAAAAACTCTTTGAGAAAAAGGAAATCCGACTTTTGCTTCATCACAGTATGTTTTATACATTTCCCAAGCCACTTTTAATGATACGCCATCATCTTTTTTAAAAATATGAAAACTATCTAATATGAAATTATAAAAATCATTAGATGCACCTAACATTGTAGTCGGTATATAATCATCATACACATTATGATTTGATAAATATACCTCTTTACAATGATACGCAATAGCTCCTAATTCAAATTTTATATTCTTAATAAGAACGTCGTATTCTTTTTGTGAAACTTTGTTTCCCGACGGCGAAACATCTATTAAACGTCTAATCAACCCCGATTTAGCATCGGTAATTTTAACTGGTTTATTAGTACCCATAAATAAGAAACTTTTAAATCTATTAGAATATGTAGATTTAAATTTTTCATTTACGGTCATAAGTTCGTGAGAAACTAGACTGTTAAGTCTTGTGTTATCTTCAATTTTTGATAAATCACCATCGTGTTGAATTGCTACGAGAGGGTTTGTTTTAAAAGACTCTAAAGCAAAAGAGTTACTAGCTGAACCTAATGCTTTCGCATCAAATACAGAATAGTAACCCTCAAATAACTGTTGAATTATATTTAAAATTGTAGATTTACCAGTGCCTGCCGAACCGTAAAGAACCATAAATTTCTGTATAGTTTTTGAGTCCCCACTTACGATAGAACCGATAGCCCATTCTATTTTACATCTTTCTTCCTCGTTATATAACGTCGATATCAATTTATCAAAAGATGATATTTCTCCTTTTTCTAAAGGATAGTTTAATCGCTTACTAGCATAATCTTTTTTATTAGTAGTTGTGTTAGAAAATACCAAATGTTCGTCTAGCATATTAAAAGAGTCACGTAATTGTCTTTGACAATATTTGTGCCAAGTATCAATCATTCCCGACTCTGCGTCCCACATATAGAGAATTTTTATATTAGCCTCAAATTTATGTTTATTTTCTTCAGCGTATTTTTTAAGCTCGTGGTCAATTAACTGTAACGCATCATTCTCATCAGTAGACCATAATCCACGTTCTTCAATCCATATAGCGTAAAAATCACCTCCTCGTATCATAAGGTCGGTGGATTTTTTTATAATGAATTTTGGATAGATTTCGATTACGCCACGTTTTGTACTACGTGTTGAAATCATAAGGAAATCAATCATTCATATTTACCCTCCTTTATCACATAAAATTCTCATCTAAATATACACATAGTTGATACCATATATCGATGTTTCTCATATCTAACCTTTCGTTATCTGTTATGAATAGTCCTCCCTCACCGTTTGGTTGAAATTTTCTATTTAAAAATATATCTAAAATTTTCAATAATTTATTTCTGTTGAAATTTTTATCATTCATTTTAGATACACCTAAATTATCCATCATAATCCAAAACCATTGAGGAGTCCTATCTCCTATATCTATATCGTCCATTATATGTTTTTCACATCTTATTGATAACGCTACAAGCATTTCTAACATAGTGCAATCTCTATAATCCAACATACTAGTTACAATATAATCAGGTATTTCTAACTCTGTACCAAAAGTATATCTAAGGTCAACACCATCTTCTGCTCGGTTTCCGTCCATATCAAAAATATAAACAAAACTAACATCATGTAAGTAGTTAAGTAATTTATTATTTGTCGATATTTTACGCTTGTTAGATGTGAAACTACATAACCATAGAAAATAATCGTTATTTAGTTCTTCTTTATTCACAATTATATACCTCTATTCGACATATATTTTTCGTATGTAGCAGTCATTAATAAGATTTCGTAATCAACTTTTAATATTTCATTACGAACATATACACAATCATCTTCATATTCACCAAAAGTCGTTAATGCATACTGTCCACACACATTTTCCACGTCTTCTATAATGTCTTCGCTATCATAATCTGTTAAAATTCCATCTTGGAAATAACCTAAAGATATTTTGTCGAAATCATCAATCTCTCCAAATTCATCAGGTTTTATAACATATATTTTGCTTTCTACGACATCTTCACTTGCAGTATAATCGTTATTTGTGATTGTTTGTTCGTACTCCGAATATACCTCATCGTCAGTTTGCTTATCAATATATTCCTCATTTGGTACGTTTTTACGAGAAAACACTTTTTTTACTGACTCAATTTCAGTTTTTAAAATATCCTCGTATTTATTTTTTAAATAATACGAACTAATAGTAGTACCCGTCACAACACCTAGAGTAAAAATTATTAATTTATTCATCGTCATTAACCTCCTCATTTTTTATAGTAACTACAGTAAAAGCTAGACCTCCAAATAGCATAGCGACACTTAAAAGTATTCCTCCTGTAATATGTCTTTTTCGCTTGGTGTCTAGCATATAATCAAACGCTATTATTAAATTTTCAATTTCATTCATATTTACCACCTGATAACACAGCTAGTCCACTTATAAAAAATAGACTAGCCATTGTAGCAAAAGTATAAGACATTACTGTTAATTTGTTATACATATTTATTCACCCTTTCGTTTACATTTGTCATTGTATCCCAAACATTACCATCAACATTAAAATCAAGTAAAATAGTCGGTTCAAAACCCTCAATAAAGTTTCTATTCGTTTCTTTGTGCATATTGAATATGCCAAAATCAATGTAATTATCAATATTAGTATTATTAGTATCATACGACCAACCAACTATTTGTCCCGCTTTAGTTTTTGGTATACCAATACTATCGTATACATCGTTTAAAAACACTCTACCTTCCACCATAAGCTTATCGTTCCAGTAATTTTGTTGACCTCTTAGGAACATAAAATTGTAATCGCCGTCTTTTTCCCAATAAGGATTACCTGCATCAAAAAAACGAGCATATTCACTACTCTCATTGATAGTTGCAACATTCACGGATTTTTTAACTTTTTTGTCTTTGCCTGTCTCTTCGTCAGTTATAATATCTTCGATTTTTTGAGCTTTTATATTATATCTAATTTCGTTTTCAACTTCTTGTCCGAATTTTTCAATTACTCTATTACGATATTCTTTAAAACCTTTATCTACTGTCGTATAAGCCGCTGCCAATGCTATATTGCGTTCTCTTAAAATATTATTTGAAGCAACCATACTTCCGATTGATAACGAACCTAATATGATAGACGGTACATATAATTTAGTTATTTTCAATCCAGTTTGGAAATAAATAATAGCTAAGTCTTTTTTCGCATCTTGCGAAGTATATTCTTCTTTAAATTCATCACGATTTGTACAATCATGTACTTTATCAATTTCTTCTTTAGAATATTCTAAAATATCATTGATTTTAGTAGTTGCTTTACAAGCCATAACCGTGCTTGCTACCACACCTAACACCCCAACCGTCACTAGTATTTCTGGGCTACGTTTAATTATTTCAAATTTCGCTTTATGAAATGATTTTTTCACATTATCAATCATTGTTTTGTTTTTCATATATTTTCTCCTTTAAAATTTAATTTAATGCTACAGCTTTTGGTAATTTAAGAGCATAACCATCTCTTATTCTTACTACAGAAGCATTTCTTATGTCTGTCCAACCATATTTATTATCCGTATAGTTACCCGTAATTCCGACCAAATCGTATAAATCAGCTACACTAACCATTCCATATTTCGATATTAAATCGTCCATATTACATAACACTTCCTCTGCTTCTCCACGATTATCTAATATAACATCGTCAAAATCGTAGTTACTTCTTGTACGAGTTCTGTTATAATCTCGTCTACCCTCATCTTTATCATAATAATTTCTATAAGATACTTTTGAAGCATTGTTTTTTTTATTTGTTTTAGATGTTTCGCCATAAAGCAACATATCGATACCGTTAGTCACAATATCTGAAACGGCTTTTTTAACAGCTGGAACTAAAACGTCCATTATGATATACGATTTAACACTATCTATATCTTCAGTTACAAATATATCGGTAATTTTTTGTATATCGCTTTTCTTCTTCGTTCGCACATTACCATTAACTATTTGTTCTACTTTTTTATCTTTTTGTTTATTAGAATTAGATTTATATTCTTCCATAACAACCACCTTTCTTACGACACGTTGATAATCTTACCGGGTAATGATATTTTAGTATTATTTGCTCTCCCAGTTATTTTTTTAAATTGATAAGCTAAGTTATTTTTCGCTTTAGCTTCAGAGAGTGCGAATGTTTCACTTTCCCATATATGTGTTATGCATTTATCAAATTCCATAACTGGTCCTTTATACGTATATTTATTCATTTTTCACCTCACAGGTTATCACTTCTTTTATTCCAGCATTAGCTATCATTCTTTCGCATATTAAACAAGGTTTCCCTACAATTAATTCATCATTTTCCAAACCTACTAAATATAAAGTAGCTCCTAGCATTTCTCGCCTTGAGGCACTAATAATAGCATTTTGTTCTGCGTGAACGGCTACACATTTTTCGTATTCTTTGCCGTGTGGAATATTCATATATTCACGATAACAATATTTCTTATCACAACAATTTTCTTCTCCTCGAGAAGCTCCGTTATAACCTGTTGCTATTATTTCGTCATTTTTTACAATCACGCACCCATATTTACGTCTAATACAAGTTGAACGACTTGCAACTTCTTCGGCTATTTTTAAGTAATATTCTCGTTTACTACGTCTTCCCATTAAATCACTCCTTAAAAAACAAAAGAGAAAACGCCTTGATAGACATCTCCTCTTTTAATTTTTTTAAATTCCTAAGTTAAAGTTTCCTCTTCAACTTCTTCTACTCCACAATCAATATCGACTTCTTCTTCAGCTAAATCTTCACATACATCTTCTGTTTTACTTTTAAATCTTGCAATTAATGGTTTAACGCCATATTTATAAGCTATTACGCCTACGCCTATGACTAAACCAATACCTGCAATAGTTTCTAGTTTGTTTCCAGAATTTGTAGTTTCAATTTCCTCTGTAAAATCTACGATTTCCTCAGTTGTGATAATTTCATTAGTGTTCATAATTTTAATCCTTCCTTTTTAGAAATTTTATTTTCTTTCATAATAGTCGTTGTAATAATTGCGTGTTTTAGTAATTAGTAGAAAAATCATATTTCGGCGATACGATATAACCTAAAACTATACAAGGTTCTCCGTTTTCTGTGAGCTGTGTGCTAAACTCTGGTTCTATTAAACCGTTTGAAATATTCCACCCAAGTTCATCGCCTAACGAAATGTTAGGTAGTCCAATTTCATAATAGAATTCATTCAATGATATATACATTTCGTCAAGCATATTCTTATTTAGAATATTAATAGTTTGTTTAATAGAGTCTATATTAGATTTAAAATATCTTCCCGATAACACATCAAAACACATCGTATCCCCTGAATATGTCACTATAACTTCTTTGCTATTTACAGGCGTGTTTTGTATTTTTTCTCTTTGAATATCTTCTCTGATAACACGCTCTTTTTCGTCACCTATAGTTTCAATGACTTTTTCTTGATATTCTTTTAAAATAGTTTCTGATAAAGAATATGCCGTTGCTATTACAGTGTGTCTTTTTGCATTTACAGAGTTCCCACTTATTAAACAGCCTATCGAACCCACGCCTACGATAACCGACGGAATATAACAGCGACCTGTTAATTTAATAATATCTCGTTTAGATATGTCTTCTACACCATCGTCTAATTTCTTTTCTTCTATTAACATCAAAGCTTTTGGTGTCGCTTTTACTGCCATTATAGTAGTAGATACCATCCCAGCTATTCCTATACCCGTTAATATTTCAGGGCTATATTTTTCTAGTTGGAAACGTATTTTTTTAATATTTTTTGTTATGTTCATATTAATTCCTTTTCTTACATTTAATAAATTGTTATAAAAACAATAATATCACGGTTTCTCCTATATTTTTAGCTATATCAAACTGCAAATTAACTTCTTCTTTTTCGCTTAAAGTCGAGTAATAATCCATCGTATCTATAAATTCATCTATTAAATCTATCGGAGTTCTATATACTTTCCCTGTTATATGAGGAGGAATAAAATATTCTTGTATAAACAACTCCATTAATTCATTTAACGCCCAATTTTCATAGCTACGTTTTTTTAGTTCTAATATATTGTCTTCCGTTTCATTACTTTTTTTATTGATGAAATCATTTAGTACAGAAATATAAACTTCGTTCATTATCCCTCCTTAAAATAAAAAAGAGAGCCTTTGTTAAAGCTCATCTTCTATTTGTTCTTCTCTTTTAGCAAGTGCCTCATTTACTTTTTCTTCTATTTTTTCTTCCATTTTCTTATCTTCCACCCAACCAGATATAAGAGTTGCTCCTATTCCTAATATCGTAGATGAAATTCCAACGAATTTAATTAAGTTTTTGTTCATAAATATATCACCACCTTTCATAATAGCAAGTGTTATTATTGCGTATTAATAATCATATTCTTCCAATAATATAGGTTCAAAAGCTGTACATATTCTACAACATTCCATACCATCTTCTAACTCTATATACTCATTATCGAAGTCTAACCACATATAGCCTCCGTCCATTATATCTTCCATACACCAGCCTATATCGTCGCCTGAGTCAATTTGTTCAATTCCTAAAAACGTATAAAACTCATTTGCTGTAACTACTCCTCGTAAAGTTAGATTTCTATTAAAATGATACTCGGCATTTAAAACTGAAGCCATTGTTGATGTAAAATATCTCATCGAATGGTCATCATAAAATAATACCTCATCGCCATAATCTAACTGTGATAATCGAGTGTTTCCCCAACCATTTGAAATGTAGACATCTTTCGCCATTTCAACTTTTATTTTCTTCTCAGCATCTTCTCCAAATACGTTTTTAGACGCATCTCTATATTTTTTATACGATTGTTCTAATAATGCGTATGCACTGATGATAGAAGCTTGATTTCGTTTACTTAAAGCGTTCGCTCCAAATATACAAAATAACGTTGCTCCACCAACTATAACTACTGGTACATAACATCTCCAAGTAGTTTTTATGATGTCATACGAGCCATATACATTTTCGTCGCTATCGCATTTTTTTGTACTATCTTGGTTAAGTAATTCAACAGCTTTAATGGTTGCTTTAGCCGTTAAGACTGACGTTATAACCACTCCAGCACCCCCTACACACGTTAATATCGTAGGCGTACTTTTAATCAATCCTCGTTTGCATTTTTGTAAATGTTTTTGAATTTTACTCATTTCAATCTCCCCTTTTCTACTAATTGTTAAATATCTTTTTTATTGAAAAAAAGAAAAGAAATAGTATAAGGTTTGTACCCTTATTACCCACGGACTTTTAGTCGGTCGCATACCATTTTATGTACCTATTTCTTCATATCAGAAACGATATAATCATCGAAAATTATACTCCCTCGATTAAGTTGTTAATCGTGCTTTTCCCTTAAGCTAAACGTTTCTTCATAATAGCAGATGTAATTTTTGCGTATCAAATATCTTTTTTATCAAAAACCGTTTCCCATCGTTCACGTTTCAAGGGTTTCATTTTTAACGCCCACATTAATTGTCTCACCGTTATAGTAGGATATAGTCTGTCTTTTGATATATCTGCCCTCTCATCAAAAAATGATTTAAAATTCTTATTTAAGTATATTTCGTCTGTTAACCACATATCTATTTCACTCCACCACGTGCTTTTTAAACAATTATCAAATCTCTGTTGTATCACAGCTAAACCTTTATCGTTTATTTTATATAATGTACAACTGTTATAAACTGGGTGGTCACAAATATATAATTCCCCGTATAGACTTAGATGTATGTTTGGTTTTTGATGGTGATAACGCATTTATATACTCCTTAAAAAATGAAAAGAAAGCGTAAATATAGCTCTCTTCTCATTATAAACTTTTATTTCGTTGGTTTAAAACGATTAAACAAACCTTTGAATGTTGTTGACGTAAACGTCCCCGTTTCTTCAAATCTAAAACCTTTTTTCATCCAAGACGCATAGAACATCATCGGTACTACCACACCTGCTATTTCTATTAAATGTTTGAAATATCGCTCGTTAAAGTCCTCAGTGAATTGTAAGTTTTTAAACATTTCGTCGTTTTCTCTTGTTGTTCGCACTTCTTCAAAGTTTGCTTTTTTGATTAAAATGTCCTCTTTTTTGATATCAAGGTCTATTTTTTTCATTTCAAGTTCACTAATATTTTTAGCTTCATCAAGTTTTCTACGTTCTGCTTTTTCTTCAAATTCTAGCTGAAGTTTATCATCGGCGTTTTTCAAATTATATAACTTTACCAAGTCGTTAATTTCCGTTGACATTTCTGCACTTCCTGTTGTTAAATGTTGTAAATTTTGAATTTTAGCTTCAATCTCAGCCTCCAACAATTCTTTAATTACATTATTCATTTTGTTCTCCTTCCATTTTTTAAGTTTTCATAATATAAAGTGTTTTTTCTGCGTATTTTTAATACTACAATATTAACATCTAATCCAAGCATCTCCGTGCTGAATTTTAGACAAAAAAAAAGAAAAGTCGTTTTAAGACTCTTCTTTTATAATTTCAAATATTAATTTTTGTTTTGTGTTTCTTCGATGTTATCTACTGTCGTATCCATTTTACTCATTTGTTCTATCGCATAATTTTTACCGCATTCATACGATATTTTCATTAGTAATATAGTTGAACAACCAGTTAAGTAACCTGTTAAAAATCTACTATCAAACATATTAATCATCCTCCTTTTCATAATAGCGATTGTTATTATTGCGTGTTATTGACGAACATTATTTAGTAACCAAAAAAATCGCCTGTACATTCTGTAATATACGTCCCTACAACAAGGTATGTTATATTGTACTTTAATTACATCATAAGATAATCCCTCAGTAACCCCACGTATAATATATGCACTTAAAGCTGTATCGGTATCAACAGCAGTTTTTTCTATCATTAACATTCTATCGTAATACCATTCTCTCGCTTCTACGCACTTCTCAACTGGGTGACCGTCCTTGCTTTTTGTAGGTATTTCAGTCATTAAACGATTAGTATATCCATCTAACGATAAATAAGCTTTTTTCCAAATTGGGTACTGTCTACAAAAATGTTTCAGTTCGTAAAATCTATGTTTTTCCACCCAATATATATTCTTTTCCGATAACTTAGGTTTTGGCGACATTTATATTTCTCTCCTTTTTAATATATTTCTCTACATTATTTCCTCATTTCCTCCTGATTTCTATTCTAGGATAAAAATATAGTTTAGTAAAAACAACTTGAGTGAAAAAACAAAAGAGCCTGTTAAGACTCTTTCTTTTTAATTTTGACAATTATTTCATTGTTTTCTATAAATGCTTCTAGTTTAAAATTTTCAGTATTATTAATAACTTCTCCAAGTAACGATGGTTTCTTAACTTTGTTTTCTTGTTTCAAAATTAATTCGCTAACGTCAATTTTATTAAATAATATATCAATAATATTCATAAAACAATATCCTCCTTTTCATTTATGTTCTCCATAATAGGATATGTGTTTTTTGCGTTCGCCATCTAATCATTGTTTTCTCACAAGGGTAATCTTCAAATCCAATAGTTTCACTGGTTATAATATCCTCTAACACCCCGTAAACCACTTCTTTCTCGTATTGCTTATAAGGAAGTAGAAAACTAGGCAACTCCCTGTGAATTTTACTACAATTTGTGCATTTCATTCGTCTTATGTAAATATAACTCGTCGTACGTTTTTTCGTACGTACAATTCGTCGAACTCTGTCGTATTCTTCAAGTCTACCGCAACACATTGGACATTCTTTTTGTTTAACAAATATCATACAATGCTCCTTAATCACCTGTATATGTAAAAAATAAAATACCAAGTAGTAATTGTGTGTTTACATAAAATACAAAAGAGTCACCTCAGTCTTTATTACTAAAAGGCGACTCTTTCATATTTTCTTATACATTAAAATTATTAAATTCTCTCCCATCAATCGTCATTTGAACTGATTATATTTTCGTCATTCACTAACACGCTCATTTTTATTTATATCTTACCACAAATTTATAAAAAGGTCAAATATAGCTTGTCCTGTTTTGTACTAAAAAATATAATTATAATCTTAACCCATAACCACAAATCCAACCCTTAAAGCGTAGGTTAAATCATACTTTACGTTGTTTTTCTTACGCTGAAAATAAAAACTTATGTTTGGTGTTGTCGTTATGTATAGACGGTGCATTTGCTTTAAGTTTAACACCAAACTTTCCACTTTGCTTTACAATTTCTGGACGATTTAATGTAAGCTCATCTATAGATGGCATAACTATCCCATAGCCTGTTTGTCGAACTTGCTCTAATGCTCCATTTATTCGAGAAAATTCTTTTTCCATTTGTGCAAACTGAGTTAACATAGGTATTAAATCTGCTTCCGATGTGATTTTAAACCCTGTTTCTTCTTTTATAATATCATAAAAAATTTCTTGTGGTATTGTTATGCTTAAATTCGATATACCAGTTGCTAAATCTTGATTTAAGACGTTGCACGAATTTATATTATTGATAAGATTTATATTAGAACATAAAAATTTTATATCTTTCATACACGTACAAAGGTTTGCCGACTGTAGAATATTACTGTAAATATAAGTTTTAATTTCGCTTTCATGTGGTAGCGAATTTAACCAACTTGGTGTTTCTATTCTAATTTCACTTATAGGAAATTCGTATAAAACTGATTTTATAATCTCATTTATTTCTATTTCTGTAAGTGTCATACAATTTATACACATCGCAACTATGCCATATTTATCATAAATTCTTTTTTTAACAAGTCTAGCTTCTTCACTACTTGGGTTATTTGTGTTTATAAGCGTAACAAAAGGTTTTCCTATGTCCTGTAACTCTGTAATAACTTTGTCTTCTGCTTCTATGTAGTTTTCAGCGTCAATATCAGTAACTGTTCCGTCTGTTGTTATGACTAACCCAATCGTAGAATGTTCTGTAATAACTTTTCTTGTGCCTATTTCCGATGCTTCTTTCATAGTCATCTCATTTTCTGACCACGGAGTTGTAACCATTCGTGGCGAATCTTCCTCCATATCACCTAAAGCACCCTCTACCATGTATCCAACGCAGTCTACAAGCCTTACTTGACACATTCCACCATCTATCAAAATTTCGGCTGCTTCTTCTGGTACAAATTTAGGCTCAGCAGTCATTATTGTACGTCCTGAGCCACTTTGTGGCAATTCGTCTTTTGCTCGTTCTCTTTTATATACATTGTCTATATTTGGAATTACCATATTTTCCATAAATCGCTTTATAAACGTCGATTTTCCTGTACGCACAGGTCCTACTACACCTATATAAATATCTCCACCTGTTCGAACTGATATTTCATCATATATTTTGCTGTTTTCCATAATTTTCCTCCTAAATTTATACTTTGCTATAGTTTATGAGTATTTTTTTGTTAATATACCAAAACTTAGTTTTAGGCAAATTTAGCAAACAAATTATTTGTAATATATTTCATTTCATGATATAATAATAAAGTCTTTTTAATTAAGCATATTTTAATATTATTTAGAGGAAAAACGAAATGAAAATAAAATATTATTCCAAATTATCGCCTACATCAAATATAGCCAAACAAATTTTTAAGCTTTTAGAAAAAAGCGATGACGAATTTGTACCTCCTTTATCTTCTCGTGGGTCTACAACTCAAAGCAATCTTGGCAAAGCTGAAAAAAGCAGTGTTCAAGCTTATTTTGACGAAATGATAACCCAACATTTTTTTATAGCTCTTGATAATAAAAAAGTTATAGGTTTTATGTCTTTTAAAAAAAATCATTTTTCTAAAGACGTTGATATTATTAAAAATATCTATATATCGACAATTATAGTAGATAGCTACTATCGTGGCAAAGGTATAACTAAACTTTTTTATAAAAAATGTCTTAGTAAATACAAAACTCAAAATATACTAACTCGAACGTGGTCGCAAAACAGTTCGCATATTTATATATTAAATGGGCTAAATTTTGTTGAACTTAAAAGACTACCAAACGATAGAGGTGAAGGAATAGATACAATTTATTACATCTATTCTAGAAGAAAAAAATCTATTGTCGAAATAATTACTCACCATAAATTATGGGGTAGTGTTTTATTTTTAATCGCACTTTTTTTGATAACCTTAGTGTCTTTTATTGCGATGTTCATCGTTGTAGATGATATTGAATTTCAAATTTGGTCATCTATTGGTACTTCTATATTAGCTTCGTGGCTGTGTTTACTATGCGATACTGTTATACGTTATCGTGATGCTATACGAGATGAATATATGGACAGTTTAAAAAGCTATGGTATTTCTAGTATGCGTTTTGAAAAAGGTGTGTTGCTCGAAAGTTTGATACCTAAAGCAAAGGAGCAAATTTGGATTTCTGGATATAGACTAAAAATGACTTCGAAACTTACATTTTTAGATGCTTTAGAATCTACTCTAGTTGATAATGATTTAGAAGTACGTGTTCTTCTTGTTCCCCCTTACTTTGAAACATATAAAAACGTGTATGCAGATGATGATGTTTCCGAACATTACCACGCAGTTTTTAAAACACTATCAAAATATCCTAATGATAATATTATAATTAAATTTATAGATAAACCTTTGTTTAATGATACATACCGTGTAGACTCAAGAATTGTAACAAGTCCCTATATGCACTGCACCTATGCAGATGGCACAAAAATTGAAGCAAAAGATTTTTTCACAATAGATATAACCGACACTAATAGTAAATTATACGAACTTATAGAAGATGAATATAATCTATTATGGAACGACCCTCAAGCATATACTCTTGATTTAGACAAGTATTTAGATAAAGAAAATCCATTTGACAATTGGCTAGAACACCTAAAAAATTGTGCTTATTTAGAAAATTTAGAAACTGCTAATTAAACATTAAAAAATATTCGATTTTATGTATAGGCAACACCCATAACTATAATAGTTATTAGGTGTTGCCTATAGTTTTTAGTTAAATACTTGACTTTTATTTGTCTAAAATGTATAATAATTATAAATAATGATAAGATATTATGTTAGATGAATAAGGAAAAATTTTATGTCAATCAAATCAAATAAAATAAAACCTAACACTTTTTATACTATAGAACAACAAAAAGCTATGTTTGAAAAATGGATAAATAGTCCTACATTAACACAAAATGAAAAAAACGAACTTTTAACGCTTGATGAACAACAAAAACATGAGAATTTTTATACCACTCTAAGCTTTGGAACATCAGGAATACGTGGTATACTCGGTGTTGGAACAAATAAATTCAATAGGTTTATTGTGGCTCAAACCACAAAAGCTATCTCAAATTTTCTAAACGAAAAAAAATACGACACGCCCCCTATTGTTATAATAGGATATGACTGTCGCAATTTTAGTGTAGAATTTTCAAGACTTTGTGCCGAAATTTTAGCTTCAAATGGCATAAAAGCATATATTTTTAAAGAACTTTGCCCTACTCCTTTAGTATCTTTTGCAATTAGACATTATGGAGCTGTAGCTGGAATAAATATAACAGCGAGTCATAATCCCCGAGAATATAACGGATATAAGGTGTATATGCAAAATGGTGCACAGCTAGATAACAAAACATCTTCGATTATATCAAACCATATGAAAAATCTTGATATTTTAGAAAAATATAACAAAATTTCTTTTGATGATGGTCTAAAAAGTGGTATGATAAAGCTTTTATCAGACGAAACTAATGACGAATTTTTAAAAGAAGCTTTGTTAATGACAAGTGATATTGAGTTTGATGATTTTTCTGTTGTATATTCGCCTTTATTTGGAGCAGGACGCAAACTTGCACCTAAAATTTTAGAAAAAATCGGTGTAAAAAATGTTTATCTTGCAGATGAACAAATGAAAATTGATGGGAATTTTCCTAATCTTTTAAAAGGTCCTAATCCAGAAGAAATTAGTTCTTACGATGTAAGCATTAAAATAGCTAAAGAAAAAAACGCTGATTTAGTTATTATAACAGACCCCGACGCTGACCGAATTGGTATTATGTCGCTTGATAAACACGGCGAATTTGTGCATTTAACAGGGAATATGACAGGTTGTTTACTAGTAGATTACATTATTAAACAAGGAAATTTGCCAAAAAATCCTATGGTTGTTAAAAGCATTGTAACAAGCCAACTTATAGATTTTATTTGCGAAAAAAATAATATTCCGTGCTACTCTACTTTTACAGGTTTTCGCTTTATTGCAGAGCTTATAGATAACAAACCTGATATGAATTGCATAATATCTCTCGAGGAATCTTATGGTTATCTTGTCGGCGATTTTGCTCGTGATAAAGATGCTATAACAGCAACTGCATTAATTTGCCAAATGGCAATGTACTATAAATCTCAAGAAAAAACATTGGTTGATGTACTCGAAGAATTATATTTAGAATATGGCGTTAATATAGAAGAAACAATGAGTGTAACATTATCAGGCTCTGAGGGAGCAACTAAAATTTCTGAAATTATGGCTAAACTTCGAGAAAATCCAATTGACAATATTTGTGGCATTAAAGTTTTACAAATACGATATTTTAAAGACGGTTATATTTATGATTTCAAAAAATTCACAAAAATGGATATGGAGGGTTCAGATGTTGTGATTTTTGATTTAGAAGATGGTTCTCAATTTATCATTAGACCATCTGGCACAGAACCAAAAGTGAAAGTCTACATTCTTTTAAAAGCAGAAAACAAAATTTTAGCAGATGAAAAATTAGCAAATTTACGTAACTTTTCAAAAACATTGTTTAAGTAACGAATTTAAGGGGTGACTATTATGAAATATTATCTAGGTATCGACCTTGGTGGCACAAATATCGCCTATGGCATAGCTGATGAAACAAAAAATTTGATTGCACACCACTCTATTAAAACGCACGCAAAGCGTCCTTATCTCGAAATAGTTGAGGATATAGCTAAAACTGCACTAGAATTTTTAGAAAACAACAATATTTGTCACGAAAATTTAGACTCAATAGGAATTGGCGTTCCTGCTATCATTGCTGATAATAAAATTGTTTATACCTCTAATCTAAATTGGCACAACGTAGATATAATTGCAGACCTTAAAAAATTTATAGACAAAGATATTTTTATAGCAAACGATGCAGACCTTGCAACTTTAGGCGAGCTTTTAGTTACTGATAATCTTAAAAGTATGGCTATGTTAACACTTGGCACTGGTGTTGGTGGTGGAGTAATTTATGACAGTAAAATCTTCGGTGGTGGTGATGGTGTAGGCTTTGAGTTAGGTCATACTATTTTAGTTCCTAATGGTGTTAAATGCAAATGTGGAAACTGTGGTTGCATGGAAAATTATGTATCTACAACAGCACTTATTAAATACGCAAAGCAAGATATAGACGAAACTTCTTTAATTTTTGAAAAATGCGACGGCGATTTAGAAAAAATTGACGGAAAAATAATCTTTGAATGTGCAAAACTCGGTGATAAAGTCGCTCAAAAAGCATTAGATACTTATATAGACTACCTTTCTATCGCTTGTTTTAACACAATAATGACCTACAGACCCCAAGCCTTAATGCTCGGTGGTGGAATTTCTGTGCAAGAAGAACTTTTACTAAAACCTACGCAACAAAAAGTTTTCAAACTTTTAGAACCTATGGGAAGTATAAAAAACACCCCTATAATCCGTGCAACTTTAGGTAATGATGCAGGAATTTTAGGAGCTTGCTTTTTAAAATTCAATTCTTTGTCAAATTAGAATTAATATAACACTGACGTTTGTTTTACCGAAGTAAGTTAGACCTTAAAATCTAACTTACCTAGGTCAATCATTTAGCCAGTGTTATTTTTTTATCTCTTAAATGTAAACTGCGACAGATCTTGTGTAGCTCTTGCTTTTTCTGCTTTTTCACGTTCTTTTTCTTCGTGTTCTTTTATTAAACGAATTTCTTCAAGTCTTCTTAATATAAAAAACGCTGATATTGCAATACCCATTGCTGTTACTGTTATAAGTAAACCAACTACCAAAACCATATTTACCGAAGAACCACTGTTTTGATTTGATGTATCCTCGGTTAAACCCGAGTTCCCAGACACATCGCCATTACCCGATGGAGCTGATGTTAAAATATCAAAAGTTGTAGAATTAACTTCTTCTAAAAGCATGAATAATCTATATAGATACACAGCTGCATCTTGTCTGGTAATAGGCGAAAGCGACTCTATAACTTCGCCAGGTAAAACTATACCTTCTCTAATAGCTAGAGCCATTTGAGTAGTAGCCCAGCTGTTTGCTGTTTCTGTTCCAAAAATCCAACCTAAATATTCGTCTTCACTATCTGGATATACATAACCTTTTTTATCTGCAAGCGTTCGAGCAATAAGCATTAAAACTTGTTCTGTAGTAATATCATGATTTCCCCAAAACTCTCCATTATCGTATCCAGAAACAATATTCCAAGCTTCTGCTGAGGCAACAAAGCTATAATATTCTGACGTTATAGGTACGTCTGTAAAAGATGTTTCATAAGTTGTATTTAGTGCAAAAAACATTCTTACTAATGCTTTTGTAAATTCATATCTAGTTAAATTTTCATCTGGTCTAAAGTTTCCTGAAAAATCAAGTTCAAAAAATCCCTTAGATGCCATGAAAAGTAGCTCTGCTCTGTATTTATCATCTATATCATTAATTTCTACAGAATTATCTACTATCATGTATTTTCCTGAATATGTCGTTTGAAACGAAATTACGTTGTTTATAGCGTCATATTGACCACCCCAGTTATCATCTGTTCCAGAAAAACTAGCTATAACCGTAGCAAATTCATTGTTTGTAGGTAGCATTATAGTTACTGGTGATGCAATTTGTAATATAACTTCTTCGTTTCCATCAAAAAACTCGCATAAATATATATCTTCTCCGTTTAAATTAAGTTTAAAAGTTACAGTCCCATTTGCATCTAAAATATCGTTTAAATTTTCTCCAGTTGTCGAAAAAACGTATTTCCCATCTTCTAGTAAAACCTGCATATATGCACCATTTAAAACATCTTTCATATCGCTGTTTATAGTGATTTTTATATCGCTTTCTTCAGCAAGTTTAGTATTTTTTACAACTAAAATAGTATTTATACTGATATTTTTATTAAGCACTTCCCCTACATTTGCAAGCATATTTTCTACATCATGTTTAGTTTTTGTTGCAACATTAATAGATTGCGTTATAACTTCTGGGTCTATCACAATTTCGTTATCTGTAGCTGATACAGATACAGCCGATTGATTTGTTACTGCAACTTCAACAAAATTTGTTATTTCACCTTTTGCAACGTCGTTAATTTTTATTCCGTTTATATTTGCAAGTGCATTTTGTAAATACGAGCTTACCGTTTCTTCTGTGCCATTTACAAGTTCTGGAATTTTTTCAAAATCTAAAACTATATTAGATGTGCTTAAATATTGATTTACAGTACTTGTAAGCTCCGATTGAGTAGCTAAAACAGATGCAAATTCATCTGATATATGCGTTTGTTCGCCATTTCTTAAAACAGTTCTTACGATAGCACCGTTAATTTCGCCTAAATTATTTGTTACAACGTAGTATATACCTTCGCTTAAATCATAAATAGCTGTTATTTCGCCACTATTTACTTCTGCAACAACATCTGTTATACTAGTTACTATAGATTGTTCGCCGTTTGATAATATATTAGAAAAAGTGTATTTAACATCATTTTCGCTATTTGCTACGTTAAAACTCACAGTAGCATTTGTAAGTTCTGTATTACGAGAACCTACAGAAACATTATTCCATTGGTTTTGTGTTCCTGTAAAATACACATTTTTAAGGCTTGAACAATTAGAAAAAGCTTCATAATTTATTTTTGTTACACTACCATTAATTGTAACAGAAGAAAGATTAGTACAACCACTAAATAAAGATGAGCTAATTTCTGTAACACTACTTGGTATCGTAAAACTTGTTAAACTAGTACAGCCAGAAAATGCTGAAAAACCTATAGTTGTAACACTTTTTGGAATTTCTATACTTTTAAGACTAATGCATTCAAAAAACGCTGATGTTCCTATTGACGTAACTGTACTTGGTATAGAAACTAAAGCTAATTTTGGACAAGAAGCAAACGCTCTATCGCCAATTTTTGTCATACCCGTCGAAAGAGATACCGTAGTTAAATTTTCGCACGCCCAAAATGCATAATCATCTATCGCCGTTACAACAACATTATTAATCACACTTGGAACATAAATGCTTGTCACTGTTTTATCAGCATTAGATATAATTCCAGTAGCTTCGTCAAAGTATACGCCACCACCTACAATCCAATCTGCTGTTATGTATTGATTTTCAGCACTCGCTACTGTTAAAAAAGGCGTTACACCTAATATATTCAACAATATTGTTAAAACTATACAAAATGACCCGATTTTTTTCTTTATCATAAATTTCTCCACTTCACTATTTTGTCCTAAATTTTCCATTATAATTATATCTTAAAAAAGCATATATAAAACGCTTTCTTTATTTGTTTACAATGCTTTTATTATATCAAAACAATATGTTTAAGTCAAGCAATTTTTTCGGTTATTTCTTTTATTTAAAGGTAAAAAAACAAGCAAGCTTTAAACCTAAAACTTGCTTTTATGTAAATTGAATTTTTTATAAACTTCAAGGCTAGTTTTTATCTATAAACCCAAGTTTTGTAAGTCTTTTTACAACTTCTTCGTAATGCTTATTTGTAGGACAGCTAAGTGCGTGCATATGCTGGTTGTTTGTTAAAACTGACAGTGAAAAAGAATTACTTTTTTCAAGTTTTTCTACAAACTCATCTACTTCAAACCTGCTAAAAACATGAATATTACCACAAATTTCTCCATATACATCATGTTCTACTGTAACATTTAAAATTCCACAACCACAGTCAACTATCGTGTATAGTTCTTCTAAAATATCATGTTCATTATGGTTACATGATATTAAGTATACTTTTTCATTTTCGTTATCTATAATATAACCTTTTGACGTAGCAATAATTTTATTTCCTCTCGCTCGTAAAATTGATATATCATTAACTACCACTTGGCGAGTTACACTACATTCTTTTGCTAGTTCACTAGCCTTAATCGGTTTGTTTGATTTTTGAATTTTTTCTAAAATCTCATCTCTTCTTTTATCTATTGTCACAAAGTACCCCCCATTTAGTATTTTTTGTAAATTATACCACGTTAAAAATCTTTTTTCAACAGTAAATTAAAAAAGATTTTTAGGTGTAAAAGCTTGACAACTCAATAGATATATGCTATATTAATAAATACCTATGCAAGAACTATATTTACTAGGTATATTTATTATATCTACTTGCAAAGGGAGGCCAAATATAAGGAGGTGCCGAAATGCGTGTAAAAATAACTCTAGCGTGCAATGATTGCAAGCAAAGAAATTACGACACAATTAAGAACAAAAAAAATGACCCTGACCGTTTAGAAATGAACAAATATTGTCGTTTTTGCAGAAAACACACTGTTCACAGAGAAACTAAATAGTATTTAAATGTTTAGAAAGGGTGTGGACTAAATGTCAGAAAAAGAAAAATCGTCTAAAGACACTAAAGCTTTAACAGACGACAAAAAAACGAACAAACCAGCAAAGAAAAAATCAAAATGGTTTAAAGAACTAAAAGCCGAAATGAAAAAAATAGTATGGCCTACAAAGGACCATGTTAAAACAAACACAGGTATAGTTTTGATGACTATTTTAATAGCAATACTAATAGTCACTAGCTTGGACTTTGTTTTCCAATTTATTAGTGATGCCCTAATAGCTTTGGGCTAAACGCCAAATTTAAGGGGGATAAAAAATGTTAGAAGTTGCAAAATGGTATGTTGTAAATACCTATTCTGGATATGAAAAAAATGTTTGTAAAAGCATAAGACAAGCTGTTGAAAACAGAAGACTTCACGATATTATTCTTGAAACAGTTATACCAGAAGAAAAAGTAATCGAATTTAAAAACGGACAAGAAGTAGAAGTTTTTAGAAAATTATTTCCAGGTTACGTTATGATTAAAATGATTTTAAATGACGATAGCTGGGTTTTAGTTAAAAACACTCGAGGTGTTACAGGCTTTGTTGGGGCAGATGCTAAGCCAACTCCCCTAACTGAACAAGAAGTTAAAAACTTTGGCATAGAAGATTATGATAAAGATGACGAAGAAAAAGTTTCAGAAATCATAATTCCTTACGAAGTTTCAGACGGCGTTCGTGTAATTACCGGTCCACTTGAAGGCTCTATAGGAGTCGTTCAATCAATAGACAAAGAAAAAGGAACAGTTTCTGTTTTAATTTCTACTTATGGACGTGAAACAAAAGTAGAACTAGGTCTTGCGAGCATTAAATCATTAGCATAGCTTTTAAAGTGGGAGAGTATCTATTAAATTAGAAATCTCGCCATTACCACAATTTAATCGAGGAGGTGCACCTAAATGGCACAAAAAGTAATAGGTTATATAAAACTACAAATTCCAGCAGGTAAAGCTACACCTGCACCACCAGTAGGTCCTGCACTAGGACAACATGGTGTAAACATTATGTCTTTTACAAAAGAATTTAATGAAAAAACTAAAAACGATATTGGTCTTATCATTCCAGTAGTAATCACTGTATATGCAGATAGATCGTTTTCATTCATCACAAAAACACCACCAGCTCCAGTTTTAATCAAGAAAGCTTGTAAAATTGAAAGTGGTTCTGCTGTTCCAAACAAAACAAAAGTTGCACAAATTAGTAAAGCAGATATTAAACAAATTGCAGAAACTAAAATGCCAGACTTAAATGCTGCAAACATAGAAACAGCTATGAGCATGATAGCAGGGACAGCTCGTTCTATGGGTATCACTGTAGAAGAATAATAATTTAATTTATAAGCCAAAAAGGCTAAATGTGGGAGGAATTTTTTCCGAATAACCACTAAAGGAGGATTTAAACCTATGCGTAGAGGTAAAAAATATATCGAGAGCGCAAAGCTAGTTGACACTACAAAATTATATGATCCAAACGAAGCTTTAAAAGTTGTTATAGATACAGCTAAAGCAAAATTTGATGAAACAATTGAAGTACACGTAAAACTAGGTGTAGACTCTCGTCACGCAGACCAACAAGTACGTGGTGCAATAGTATTGCCACACGGTACTGGTAAAAACATGAAAGTATTAGTTTTTGCACGTGGTGCAAAAGCAGACGAAGCAAAAGCAGCAGGAGCAGATTATGTTGGTGCTGAGGATATGGTAGAAAGAATTCAAAAAGAAAATTTCTTTGATTACGATGTTGTAATTGCAACTCCTGATATGATGGGTGTTGTTGGTCGTATCGCTAGAGTTTTAGGACCTAAAGGTTTAATGCCAAATCCAAAAGCTGGAACAGTATCTATGGACGTTGCAAAAGCTGTTGAAGAATCAAAAGCTGGTAAAATTGAATATCGTTTAGATAAAACTAACATTATTCACTGTCCACTAGGAAAAGTATCTTTTGGAACAGAAAAACTAGAAGATAACTTCAACGCTCTTTTAGGAGCTATTGTAAAAGCAAAACCTGCAGCTGCAAAAGGACAATACATTCGTTCTTGCGTTGTAGCATCTACTATGGGACCTGGTGTAAAAATTAACCAAGCTCGTATTACAGAATAAAAAATACTAAATTTGTATTGACAAACCTTTTGGTTTATGATATACTACTTAAGTAATAAACCAAAGACAGTAGGAGTTTTCTTAAACTAGCTTAGCTAATCCTGCCGAGGTGTACACATCAATACATTATTATGTTTTTATGTGCTCTTGTGTCTTTGGATATAAGAGCATTTTTTATATATGGAGGTGAAAACATGCCAAACAATAACGTTTTAGAATCTAAAAAACAAATCGTAAGCGA
>JAWXUO010000019.1:0-34929 GCA_044426355.1 Clostridia bacterium
CCACCAATGGGTCAGCCACCAATGGGTCAGCCACCAATGGGACAGCCACCAATGGGGCAAGATATGTATGGTATGCAATACAATCCATATCAAATGCAACCTCAGTTTAATCCATATGTTAATCCATATGGTGGGCAACCACAAATGCTAAAACCAGATATGTCAGGTCTTAGAAATGCAGAGTTTCCTGTATATGCACAAGGAGCTCCTACATCAGGACCTTTTGGCACAAACTTAAACCTTCTTATGGGAGTTGTGCTTGATATTTCTGTAGTTGTTGGTAGATCTAAACAAAAAATTAAAGATATAGTAGATTTTGGTGAAGGTACACTGATAGAACTAGACAAACAAACTGGAGCACCAGCAGAGATAGTTGTTAATGGTCAATTACTAGCATATGGCGACGTAATCGTAGTTGGCGACAACTTTGGTGTAAGGGTTACAGAGATAGTTGGTACAAAAGAATTGCTAGATTCTTTAAATACTGAAAAATAAGTATTGAAAAATATTATAAAATAGTGTAGAATAGTATAAATTAGAAAAATTAAATTATTAATTGGAGGATAATATGTATAAGATTTTATTAGTAGACGACGCTGGCTTTATGAGAAAAATGGTTCAAACACACCTAAGTAAAGCAGGTTACACAAACTTTGTTGAGGCAGAAGATGGTGCACAAGCTATAGAAAAATATGCTTCAGAAAAACCAGACCTTGTTATCATGGACATTACTATGCCTAATGTTGATGGTGTTGAGGCTTTAGAAAGAATTAAATCAACAAACCCAGAATCAAAAATTGTTATGTGTTCGGCAATGGGTCAAGAAACAATGGTTATGAAAGCTATCCAACTTGGTGCTTTAGACTTTATTGTTAAACCTTTTAAACAAGATAGAATAGTAAGTACTGTAAATAAAATATTACCATTATAATACATACTATAATGTAAATTTGGAAGTATATTTTATATATTATTTCACATAGAAGGAGAGAAATACCTTTGGATTTTATGTCAATTTTATCAACTCTTATAACTTTGGTTTTGGTAGTTGGGATATTTGTAGGAGCGTATTATGTTTCTAAATATGTTGCAGTAGGATATAATAAAAATACTGTTTATGGTCAAAGCATAGTAGAGATTATTGAAAGAAAACCAATTTCTCGAGACCAATCTTTACTTGTTGTAAAAATATCGGAAAAAGTAATTTTGCTTGGTGTATCACCACAAAATATACAAGAAATTTCAACGTTTAATAGCGAGGATTTTGAAGTAAAAGAACCAATTGAAGTTTTAGAAAAGACTAAAACTTCAGAAAGCTTTAAAGATATTTTTAATAAATACACAAACAAAAGCGAGAAGTAGAATTTTTAGGAGAAGGTGGCATGATACAAAACAAATTAGAGATGTCATCAAAGCTTGCAAAATATAAAAAAGTATTACTTCTTCTGTTAATTAGTTTATTTGTTTTTCAAATAAGTGTATTTGCAGCAGATATTTCTATAGATTTATCAACAGATGAATCGGGTTATCTGGGTGGTTTTGACCTACTGTTTTTATTTGCTTTTTTAACACTTGCACCATATCTTTTGATGATGATGACAAGTTTTACAAGGATAATTATTGTATTTTCTTTTTTACGAACAGCTATTGGACTACAAACAACACCACCAAACCAAGTAGTAGTAGGACTTTCTTTATTTTTAACTTTATTCATAATGCAACCTGTATTATACGAAGTTAACGAAACGGCAGTCGAGCCATATATGGCTGGAACTATAACGCAAGAAGAAGCTTTTGACAATTTTTCAAGGCCTATTAAAAAATTCATGTTAACGCAAATTCGAGAACAAGAATTAGATATGTTTTTATCACTTGCAGGTCAAAAAGAAGCAATAAGCGATTTGAACGAAGAAAGTTTGTTAGCTTTAGGATTCGAAGTAATTGTACCAGCGTTTATAACTAGAGAACTTAAAAATGCATTTACAATGGGTTTTTTATTGTTTTTGCCTTTTTTAGTAATAGATTTAGTTGTTGCGAGTACGCTTATGTCGATGGGTATGGTTATGCTTCCTCCTACAACAATTGCATTGCCTTTTAAAATAATGCTTTTTGTAGTTGTAGATGGTTGGAGCTTGCTGATAGAGATGCTCGTCACGAGTTTTATGGTAAATTAATAGGAGTGAATAAAATTGAACCAAAATGAAGTTTTAGAGGTTTTTACCCGTACCATAATTCTTATTTTAACTTTAGCAGGACCGTTATTACTAGTTAGTATAACTCTAGGTCTTTTGGTTTCAATATTTCAAGCAGCTACTCAAATAAATGAGCAAACGATGACTTTTGTTCCAAAAGTTATAGCTATAGCTTTGGTTTTGATTATGTCTGGTTCGTGGATGCTTACAAGCTTAATGGAATTTTTTAATTATTTATTAGAAATAATGATAGGTTTGTGATTTTATGAGCATAGATATTTTAATTGAAGAACTAAGTATTTTTATTTTAGTTTTTTGTAGAGTTGTAGGCTTGATAATATTTAACCCCTTGTTTGCAAGGTCAAATGTTCCTTCGCAAGTACGATTAGGTTTAGTTTTAGGTTTAACAATACTTATTGCTCAACCATTTACATTAGACGATTTGCCTAATTTTACAGATATGACTTTTATAGGAATTATGCTTTTAGAATTGTCTTTTGGTTTAGTTGCTGGATATATTTTTCAGTACTTTTATTTTATGCTGTTTACAGCAGGTGATATTATAGACATGGGAATAGGTCTTTCAATGGCAAAAGCCTTTGACCCCGGAACAAACTTACAAGTTTCTGTTTCTGGTAATATATTTCAAATCATGTTTATCGTATATTTTTTTACTACAGATAGCCATTTAACATTGATAAAGCTTGTAGCTTTGTCTTATGATTATATAGGTTTGGGATTAATGAGCTTTAATGGCGATGTCATTAAATTTATGATTTCATTATTCTCAACAACTTTTTTGCTTGCAATACAATTGGTATTACCTTTTGCAGCAGCTTCTTTTACCTTAGAAATGTCTATGGGTATTCTTATGAAGCTGATACCTCAAATAAACGTGTTTGTTATAAACTTTCAGTTTAAAGTATTGCTTGGAATTATTCTTTTATTTTTATTCGCATCAGCAATATCCGAATACCTTTTAGGTCATATGGATACTATGCTTAAAACTATAGTAGAGCTTTTCTACATTATGTAGCTTTTTAAGGGGGGAGAAACTTGGCAGGAGAAAAAACGGAGCAAGCCACCTCCAAGAGGAAACAGGACGAACGGAAAAAGGGTAACATCTTTATGAGCCGTGAGATTACATCTGTTTCTTCTCTTGTAGTTATTTTTACGGCTTTAAACTTCTTGCTTCCATCAAGTTTTTTTACACTCGGAGTATTTATGGAAAAGTATTTCTTAATGGGATCTTTTCAAAAAACTTTAGTTATAAAAGATATGACTAATATTTTTATCGACTGTGCTATTATGTATGCAAGGTCAGCAATGCCATTTTTAATTATAGCTATATTAGCTTCTGTAGTTGTTACAATGCTACAAACAAAAATGCTTTTTGCGTTAGATACACTGAAATTTAAAGGTGAAAGAATAAATCCAATAAGTGGGATTAAAAAAATGTTTTCTATGAGAAGTATAGTAGAACTTTTAAAGTCTGCTGCGAAAATAGGACTTCTCGTTTATATTATCTATTATGTTATGAAAGACGAAATTAATAGTCTTCCAAGACTTTTAGGTGTGTCGCCTTTACAGGCGATGGCATATACAGGTTCAAATGTTATGCAAATTATTATACTCGCAGGGCTTGCGTTCTCATCTATCGGGGTAGCCGATTATATTTATCAATGGTGGCAATACGAAAAAAATCTTCGTATGAGTAAACAAGACATCAAAGATGAATATAAACAAATGGAAGGTGACCCTCAAGTTAAAGGACAAATCAAACAAATGCAACGTGAACGTTCTCGTCGAAGAATGATGCAAAACGTTCAACATGCTGATGTTATAGTTAGAAACCCAACGCACTATGCTGTTGCTTTAAAATATGATAAAGACGAGATGGAAGCACCTATGGTTGTAGCTAAAGGTAAAGACAATCTTGCTCTAAGAATTATTGCAGAAGGTGAAAAGCATGGTGTATATATAAAAGAAGATAGACCTCTCGCACGTGCATTATATGAAACTGTTGAAGTAGATCAGCCAGTTCCAGAAATGCATTACAAAGCGATTGCAACTATCTTTGCATATTTGCTACAACTCAAGGGAGAAAAGGAAAATGATTAAACTATGGATTTAAAAATTTTAAATAATGGTGTAGCGATTTCTATAGTAATGATAGTTGCAGCTTTAATCATTCCACTATCTACTGTTTTGCTAGATTTTTTATTTATACTTAATCTAACAATCGCATTAGTTATCCTACTTATAACAATGTATATTACAGAGCCTTTAGAGCTTGCTATATTTCCGTCGTTACTATTAATAACAACGCTGTTTAGACTGGTGCTTAATGTATCTTCTACACGTTCTATACTAGAAAACGAAGGATATGCAGGCGAAGTTGTTGACACTTTCGGTCAATTCGTTATTCGTGGTAATGTAATAGTTGGTTTAGTTATATTTATAATCATAGTTTTAGTTCAGTTTATGGTTATCACAAAAGGTGCTGAGCGTGTTGCTGAAGTTTCTGCAAGGTTTACACTTGATGCGATGCCTGGTAAACAAATGGCGATAGATGCCGATTTAAGCTCAGGGCTTATAGATGAACAAGGAGCAAAAGATAGACGTGAAAAAATCCAAAGAGAAGCAGATTTCTTCGGTTCGATGGATGGTGCGTCAAAATTCGTAAAAGGTGATGCAATTATTTCGATAATTGTTACAATAATAAACCTTTTAGGTGGTATTACAATGGGTTTTGTTAACGATATAGGTGATTTTTCATATATCGTTGATACTTATACAATATCTACCGTTGGTGATGGACTTATGAGCCAAATCCCAGCACTATTAATTTCGGTTGCAACAGGTATGATAGTTACTCGTTCGGCGTCTGGTTCTAACCTAAACGTTGATATTATCGAGCAATTTACATCTAAACCAACTGCATTATTAATTGCTGGTTGTGCGTTACCGTTTTTAATGTTTATAGGTTTCCCAGCACCACAAGTTTTAACTATCGCAGGTACTCTTATAGGTCTTTCAATATATCTAACGAAAAAACCTAAATCAACAGCTTTAGAAATTCCTGTGGATAGTATTCCAGAAACTATAGAAGAAGTTACAAGCGAAGTTTCGTTTTATAAAAATCTTGATAATATCTACGGTCTTTTAAATGTTGACCCGATAAGCATACAAGTTGGATATAGCTTGCTTCCTTTGGTAGATGAAGGTAGTGGTGGTAGCTTTCTTGACCGTGTAGTAATGCTTAGAAAACAATTTGCAGATACTATGGGCATGGTTATTCCTCCACTAAGGATTACCGACCGAGGCGACCTTAACCCAAACCAATATGAAATTAAACTACGTGGCGAAGCAATCGCAATAGGCGAGGTTTTAGTTGACCACTATTTAGGTATAGCACCTGCCGATATTTTAGAATCAGATGTTATAGATGGTATAGAAACAGTAGACCCTGCTTTTAATATGCCAGCAAAATGGATAAGTGATGACCGTAGAATAGAAGCAGAAACAGCAGGATATACACTGATTGACCCTACGTCTGTTATAATTACTCACTTGTCAGAAATAATTAGAGTGCATGCTCATGAATTATTAAGCCGTAGCGAAGTAAAACGTATGATAGATAATTTAAAAAGAACAAATGAGGATATTGTTAATGATACAATACCAAATGCGATTACATTAAACAATCTTCAAAGAGTTTTAAGAGCTTTGCTAAAAGAAGGTATACCTATTATCGACCTTGAGGTTATTTTAGAAACATTAGGAGATTTTGCTCCAACTGTAAAAGATAACGATTTATTAATTGAATATGTAAGACAATCTTTAAAACGTACAATAACACACCATTATTCAGAGGCAGGCCAGCTAAAAATAATTGGTCTTGATAGTACAATCGAAGATTTGATTATAAAAAATATTAAAAAAGTTGATGGTGGAGCATACTTAAATCTTGACCCTAGCATAATACAAAGAATTATGCAAAGTACAAAAGAACAAGTTGAAAATATAAGCAAACTAGTTCAAACACCGATAATACTCACATCTCCATATGTAAGAATATATTTCAAAAAACTATTAGAACAATTTTATCCAGATGTAACAGTTTTATCAATTAATGATTTAGATTCAAGCGTAAATATTCAAGCTCTTGGAAATATTACATTAAACCAAGCTTAAAGAAGGAGCAATGATAATTTAAAGGAGGGAGGAAACCAATGGATGCAACATCGAGAATTCAAGATGTAAAACTTGAAGACCCAGAAGATTTAATGATAAGATATAAAGAAACTGGCGATGTAGAGCTTAGAAATAAGCTTGTAATGCATTATTTGAATTATGTAAACGTTGCAGTTTACAGTGCAAGATCGGTTTTACTCTCGAATATTTCTTTCGAAGATTTTTTCAACGAAGGAATAATCGCCTTAATAGATTGTATAGAAAGATACGACCCATATAGAGGAGTCGCAACTTTTGATACATATAGCTACTCTGGAATTAGAGGAGCTATCTTAAAATATCATAGAAAACAAAATTGGTTACCAAATAGACTGTGGGACGCTAGAAACAAAATTTCTAAAGCTCGCACAGAACTAGAACAAAAATTAATGAGAGAGCCTACTTCAAAAGAAATTGCACAACATTTAGGTATGACAGAAGAAATTTTATCTAAATATACAATGGAAATGTCTGTTGTAAATACATTATCTTTTGAGGATTTAATAGGAGAAACTTTTGGTAAAGTTTCGCAGTTGTCAAACGATGTAGTTATGGATAATATCGACGCAAGCGTTATGATAAACGAAATGCATATTGCTCTTGCTAAAGCGATAGATAATCTAACACCAAAACAAAAACAAGTAGTAAGCTTAAATTATTTCGAGGGGTTAAATCTTCGAGAAATAGGAATAGTGCTTGATATATCACAACAAAGAGTTTCTCAAATAAGAAAAAAAGCATTAGATGCTTTGCAAGAAAATTTAAAAGATTTTAAACCTGAATAAGGAAGAAAGCGAGGATAAAATGTTAAGTGGATTTTATACGATAGCCTCTGGTATTTTAACTAGACAACACCAAATTGATGTAATAGGTAATAATTTAACAAATATAAATACTCCTGGATACAAAACAGAAACAGCACTAATAGGAACGTTTGAACAAGAAATGTTAATTCGTCTTGAAGATAAGAGTGAAAATAATTTATCTCCGTCTATGTCAACTTCTGCAATTATAACTGATGTGCAAACTCTTTATAGCACAGGTTTAATGAGTGAAACAGGAAGAACTTTAGACATGGCTATAAATGGGGAAGGCTTTTTTGAAATAGCAGGCGACGATGGTCAACAATATATTACTCGTGTTGGGCAATTTGATTTAGATACAGAAGGATATTTAATTCTTCCAGGTATCGGTAGAGTGCAAAGCACAAGTGGCGATATACAAATTGGTACAGATAAATTTACGGTAGGCAAAGATGGAATTATTTTAGATGCTGAGGGAAGCGAAATTGCAACATTATCACTTGTAACAGTTGCAGATGGCGTAGACCTTATTAAACATTCGAACAATATGTATAGTGTTCAAGAAGGCGACGAACTTCTACAAGCAACTGGCGAACTTTTACAAGGAATTTCTGAGCTATCAAATGTTGATATGAATCTAGAAATGACAAGACTTATAGCAGCACAAAGAGGTTTTCAATCTTGTAGTGCAGCACTTCAAATAATGGATTCGATAAATAGCAAAGCTATTTCACAACTTGGAAGTTTATCTTAATTTAAGGAGAATATAAAATGAGATCGGTTTTTTATACAGGAGCTTCAGGCTTGATGGCTCAACAACAATATATGAATAATGTTGCAAACAATATAGCGAATGTAAATACTACAGGTTATCAAACGAAATCAGTTTCTTTTGAAGCTTTAGTATCACGTGAAATGTATGTAAATACTGAAACAGACCCATTAGTAGGATTAGGTACAAAATGCGTATCAACTGGAATGGCTGTAGGTCAAGGTGGATATAAAAATACACTTTTGCTATCAGACTTTGCTGTAGTTGGAGATGGATTTTTTGCTATTGATGTTGGCACAGATGTTATAGAGTATACTCGTGATGGAACGTTTTCTTTATCTATGGACGGAGAAACTGGATACCTTACAACTCAAGATGGTTCATATGTTTTAGACACAGAAGGAAACAGAATTGAAGTACCTCGTGTTACAAATGGTGACGGTGAGGCTATGCAGTCTTTTGACTTTGGTGGTCTATCACAAGTAATCGGTGTATACACTTTCGACTATGCTTCGGCGTTGTCTTCGGTTTCTAATAATAGATTTGTTGCAAATGATAAAACTGGCGAAGCTCAAGTTTTAGAAAACAGTTTCAATAGTATTTTACAAGGTTCTCTTGAAAACTCAGGAGTTTCTATGGAAGACGAAATGGCAGCTCTTATAACAGGTCAAAGAGCATACCAAATAAGTGCAAGAGTAGTTCAAGTTGGCGATGAAAACGCACAAACTATAAACAGCTTACGAAGATAGGAGAATAAATTATGGATTTTTATGATAGCTTAGATGCGACAAAATTAGATGCCCTAAAAGAAATAGGTAACATTGGTTCGGGAAATGCAGCAACAGCACTTTCAGAAATGCTTGAAGAACCTGTAGATATTGGTATCCCAGTAGTTACAATACTAGACTATAACCAAGTTGTAGACAGTTTAGGTGGTAGCGAAAATGTTTTAATATCTCTTATGTTAACGCTTGACGGAGATGTAAATGGTATGATTTTGTTCCTTTTAGAACATGATTTTGCTCACAAACTTTTAAATGAATTAACAGGAAGTGATTTCGACAAAATAGAAGAAATAGACGATTTATCAAAATCTGCTATTTTAGAAGTTGGAAACATTATGGCAAGTTCTTATGTAAATGCAATAGCATCTCTTACAGGTCTTGACATCGCTGTTTCAGTTCCAAATATATCAGTGGATATGGTAGGTTCTATACTTAGTGTACCTGCAATATTTTTTGCAAATATAAGCGATAAAATAATTTTTATAGAGGATAAATTTGATGATGATACAAAACGTTCTTCAAGTCGTATTTTAATGATACCAGAAGTTGATTCATTGAAAAAAATAATGGAAAGCTTAGGTATTTAAAATGACACAGATTAAAGTTGGTATATCAGATTTAAATATTGCAACAAATGGCGATTCGCTAGTTACATTTGCATTAGGTTCGTGTGTTGGCATATGTATCTATGATAATGTACATAAAATAGCAGGCTTATCGCATATAATGTTACCAGCTAGTAGTGGTTTTAATGCTGTAGGTGACCAAAAACATAAATTTGCCGACCTTGCAATTCCAGAACTTGTAAAACAGATGGAATATAGAGGGGCTAAGCGTATTTGTATGAAGGCTAAAATTGCAGGTGGAGCAAAAATGTTCGCAACACCAGCTAATTCACCATTAGGAAGTATTGGAGATAGAAATGTTGTAGCTGTGAAATATATGCTAGGGCAACTTAGAATTCCAATTATCGCAGAAGATACAGGCAAAGATTATGGACGAACGCAATATTTTGATTCGGCTACAGGTCTTATGAAAATCAAATCTGTAAACCGTGGAGAAGCAACTTATTAAAATTTGTGAAAGCATCGTGTACAAATCCTTGATTTTTATGCGATGTTTTATTTTAAAGATAGAAAAGCACAACTGAAATACTTGTATGCAAGACAAAAATGATACAAAAATGACGTTTAATACTTGTATACAAGGCGAAAACGAAAAAGTTGGAATTTTTGAAAATAATTTAAAAATAGTGAAAAATAAGAATATTTAGAGATTGTTGTTGTTTTTTTACAATATTAACAAAAAATTAACAGTTATTTCACTAAAAGAAACAATATATACGTATAAAAATCGAAATAAATAATAAAAAAATAAAAGTTTTTATATATTTAGCAGACTAAAGCGAGAGAAAAAATGTTTGACACTTTGTATTTTGATTGATATAATATAAACAAGAAGTAAGGCAAGGCGACTTGAAAGACTTCATAATCCAGAGGGGGAAGAGATGGACAAAAATTTAAGATTAGGCGACATACTAATTAACTATGACTACATAACGCAAGACCAGTTATCTAGTGCACTTGAATTACAAAAAAAAGGTGCAGGTAAACGTGTCGGTGAAGTTTTACTTGAAATGGGAGTGCTAACAGAAGATGAACTTATGATAGCTCTGTCAAGAAGACTTAATCTTGAAATTATTGACTTTAAGTCGGCGAAAATAAATCTTGAAACAGTAGGTTTATTGCCGAAAAACATTAGTGTAAAATATAATATAGTTCCTATCGACATGGTTGAAGGTCAAATTATATTAGTTTTAAACGACCCACTTGATTTCTATGCTATTGAAGATGTTAAGTCTTTTTTAGACCCACCTTGTATTATAGTTTTAGCAAAACGTGATGATGTTAAAAAAATTATCGACAAAAGCTATACAGAACTAGATACACGAACTGCAGCAAGTACTGCAAGTGGTACAATATCTATAGTAGGACAAGGGAATAAAGATATAGACCTTGCAGTAGATAACTCAGCAACTCCGGTTGTAAACCTTGTAAACTCAATATTACTAAAAGCTTATGCTGATGGCACATCTGATATTCATATCGAGCCATACGAACATTATATAAATGTACGTTTCCGTATAGACGGTCAGCTTTTACAATATATGGAGCTTGAATCTACGCTTGCAATGCAAATTGCAACACGTATAAAAATTATCTCAGACCTTGATATAGCAGAACGTCGTATACCACAAGATGGTAACTTCAAAATTCATATATCAGGTAGCCCAGTTGGGGTTCGTGTATCAACGATACCTACAATATACGGCGAAAAAATAGTTATGCGTTTCCTTTCACACTCAGTAGCAGTTGATAATATGGAAACATACGGTATGAACCAAAGAAACTATGAGAGAATTGCTAGAATACTGAAAAATCCCCATGGGATTATCTATATAACAGGACCTACAGGTTCTGGTAAGACGACAACTTTATATGGTATTATCGAAAGAATGGTGCAAAATCCAATCAACGTAAGTACTATAGAAGACCCGGTAGAACGTGATCTTAAAGGTGTTGTTCAGGTACAAGTAAATCCAGCAGCAGGACTTACTTTCGCAGCAGGACTTCGTTCTATGCTACGACAAGACCCCGATGTTTTACTCGTAGGGGAAACTCGTGATACAGAAACTGCACAAATCGCTGTTTCGGCTGCTATCACAGGACACTTAGTTTTATCAACACTTCATACAAATGATGCGATAAACTCTATAATCCGTCTAGGTGACATGGGTATTCCAAATTACCTTATCGGTGGTGCAGTTGCAGGATTAGTAGCACAAAGACTTGTGAAAAAAATCTGCCCACTATGTAAAGAAATTTACACACCAAACGAAGCAGAAAAAGCACTTTTCCCAAATGCAACACAGCTTGCACGAGGTAAAGGTTGTAGTTCTTGTAATCACTCTGGTTATAAAGGACGTATAGCTGTACACGAAGTTTTAGAAATGGATAACGAAATTCGTCGCATACTTGCTAGTGGCGAGCCAGTAGAAAATATCTACGGTTATGTTCGTGACAATGATAAAATGACGTTTATTGCAGAAGATGTTTACGGTCTTGTAATGCAAGGCATAACAAGCGTCGAGGAATATCAAAAACAAGCTAGTGGTGGACACTAAGCAAAGAAAGGAGCAGGTTTGTGGAAATAATTGACCAAATAGTACATTATGCACGTGAGAACAAATGTTCTGACATACACCTTACAGCAAAACTTAAACCTGTTTTTAGAAAAAATGGGCATATTATGCAAACTAATATAGACCTAACTCCTGAACAGATTAAAGATGCTATATTATATATGATGAACGAAGAGCAAAAAGACATGATACTAAACAAAATGGAAGATGTCGATTTTTGTTACGTAAATCCTGAAGGTCAACGCCAAAGGGTAAACGTTTTTCGTCAACAAAATGAGCTTTGTGCAGTTTTGCGTATACTAAATGATGTAATACCTTGTTTCGAAGACTTAAATCTTCCAGAGGCAATTCGCAAAATGGCAGAGCATAACAACGGATTAGTGTTAATCACAGGTCCTACAGGTTCGGGTAAATCTACAACGCTTGCAGCGATGATAGACTACATAAATGTAAACAAAAAACACCATATAATAACGTTTGAAGACCCTATAGAATATATGCACCAGCATAAATCTTGTATAGTTCATCAGCGTGAAGTTGGTGTAGATGTTAAATCTTTTGCAGCAGGACTGAAAAGTGCGTTGCGTGAAGACCCAGACGTTATACTCGTAGGGGAAATGCGTGACCTAGAAACTATCTCAGCAGCTGTAACAGCAGCAGAAACAGGACACCTTGTTTTATCAACTTTGCATACAACAGGTGCTGTAAATACAATCGACCGTATTATCGACGTTTTTCCAGACGAAGGGCAAGACCAAATTAGAACGCAACTTAGTGGTGTTTTAAGAGGAGTTGTAACACAACAGCTTGTACCAACGGCAGATGGAAAAAGCAGGGTAGGTACATTTGAAATACTTGTAAGCACAGACGCTACATCGAACCTTATTCGTGAGAATAAGTGTCACCAAATTGGCTCTATCTTACAGACAAATGCGAAACTCGGAATGCGTACACTAAATGGCGACCTTGCACGATTAGTGCGTGAGGGAATTATCCACGAAGAAGACGCATTACACAAATCTCCTGATAAAGAGGGCCTAGCAAAGCTTATCAGAAGTATGTAAATTAGTTATTAAGCGAAGAGCTTGATATATAGCCGTGTAAAACATGGCACATTTAAGGTAAATACGAAAAAGGGCATTTCGTGTTTGAACAAAATTTATTTTTAAACAGTTATGAAAGGAAATTTTTTACTATGAAAAATTTAATCAAAAACACAAAATCAAAATTAAACAATAACCAAGGTTTCACACTTGTTGAATTAATGGTTGTTATCGTTATCATCGCTATTCTTGCTGCAGTTGCATTACCATCATTCATGGGTGTAATGGACGACGCTAAAGACTCAACTACTACTTCTGTAACTCGTTCACTTTACATGGTTGTTGAAGTTTACGTAAACCGTTTATCTGCTGGTACTATGGATTCTACTGCATTTAATGGTGTTGGTGCTGATACAATGAAAGCTGAAGCTGGTATCGATGTTGCTGATCTTACTGACTATTCAATCGCAGTTTCTGTTGACTCAACTCAAGCAAACGGTTACAGCGTTATAGTTAAAGGTTTAAGCGAAAGCGGTAACTTGATTACTTTTGACAATGGTGTATTAACAATTGACTACGATAACGATGGTGCTCCTGTAGGTGCTGACTCTATTTTATAATAATAGATTAGCTTAGAGAATAAATACTTATTAAAACATAGATTTGGTTGCCCTACCATTTCTATGTTTTTAACTAATAAAGGAAATAATATGGAAAACATAGAATTAATTTTATACATAGCAATCTTTACAATGGGAACGTTTATAGGCAGTTTTTTAAATGTTGTTATATATCGTGTTCCAATAAAAGAGAGTATCGTTTTTGGACGTTCGCATTGTACAAATTGCAATACGCAAATTAAAAATTATGATTTAGTACCGATTTTTAGCTATTTAATTTTAAAAGGCAAATGTAGAAATTGTAAAAGTGTTATATCTCCCAGATATGCAATTGTCGAATTTTTTACTGGCGTAATTTTTTTAATAGCGTTTTTAATAAACGGACTAAATCCTTTAAGCATTGCTATAGCAGGTTTTTCGGCTATCTTAATTGTTATAACTCTAATTGACTTAGATACTATGACAATACCAGATAGTCTACTTGTCGCTATTGCAGTGCTAATCGTGCCTTTTGCTATTTTGCAAAATAATATAACCATACAAGAAAGAATTTTAGGATTTTTTATAATATCATTTCCAATGTTTGTATTAACAATGATAATTGGTGGTGCATTTGGTGGTGGCGATATTAAATTTATGGCTGTTTGTGGTGCATTGCTTGGAGCAAAAGATATTTCTGTAGCAATGTTTATAGCAATATTATTAGGTGGAATATATTCTATTTATATTCTACTTACAAAAAAAGTAGAAAAAGGAACACATATACCTTTTGGACCATATTTGTGCGTTGGGTGCTATATAGCAGTTTTATACGGAACACAAATAATAGATTGGTATCTAATGCAATTATATAGTTAAGGAGAAAATTATGCCAAAATATAAATACGTCGGCTCAGACCATACGGGTAAAAAAGTTACAGGTATAGCAAATAGCGTATCTACAAGCCAACTTTATAAAGATTTAAAACAAGAATTTATCTATGTTCACTATGCAACAGTAGTAGAAGATAAAGAAACAGTTTCATACAAATTAAAATCAGGGGAACTTGCAGACTTTTGTCGTCAAATAGGTACGATGCAAAGAACAGGTATACCTCTTATTAAGTCTATCCAAATGATGCAAGACCAAAAATTACCACCAAAGCTTGAAAAAATTTTCCAAAGACTTTTCGAAATTATTAGCCAAGGTAATGACTTGTCTTATGCACTAGAGCAATGTAATGGCTCTTTTCCAAACCTTATGATAAATATGTTGCGTTCTGGGGAGTCGAGTGGTAATTTAGACGCAACTTGTATAAAAATGGCAGACTATTATGCAGGTGAGAATAAACTAAATGCAAAAATTAAAGGTGCGATGGCATATCCATCTATACTAGGGGTTATGACTGTTGGTATAACGCTTGGTATGTTTACACTAATACTTCCAAACTTTTTCGATATATTTGAAAATAGTGGTACAGAACTTCCTGCAATAACCTTGTTTGTTGTTGCGATTAGTGCGTTTATCATGGAACAATGGGCAATACTTATATTTGGAACAATAGCATTAGTTTTGCTTGTAAAATATCTATTAACAATTGAAAAAGTACTTTATAAACTAGATGAAATAAAAACTACTTTGCCAACAATAGGCGAACTTTTAAGTATCATATATACAGCTCGTTTTGCAAGAACGCTAAGCTCACTTTATAGTAGTGGTGTTTCTATGCTAGAGGCTGTTGAGGTTTCTGTTACAACAATTGGTAACAGATTTGTAGAAGACCAGTTTGCAGCTATTGTAGAAAAAATTAAAGGTGGCGAAACGCTGTCTGTTGCAATGCAAGGAGTAGAGGGGCTACACGAAAAACTTGTTTCTACTATATATATAGGTGAAGAAACAGGTAGACTAGATGATATGTTAATATCTATTTCAGAGGAATATGAATATGAATCTGAAATGGCGATAGATAGAATGTTAACTTTTGTAGAGCCAGTTATGATTGTTGTAATGGCAGTTATCGTTGGTGGTGTTATGATGGCAGTTATGGTGCCGGTTATAAATATGAGCCAAACAGTTTCTTAAGGAGGAGATATGAAAACAGTAATATACATAAACCAAGATAGAATACAATTAGTTACAGAAACGGGCAAAAATGCTCAAAGATGTACTGAAATTGAACTAGAAGTAGGTACGATTTTAAACGGGGTTATCGTTAAAGAGGCAGAAATTTTAAATAAACTTGCGTCTATTGATAAAAGTGCGTGGAAAAAACCTGTAACATTAGTTATAGATAGTAGTAACTTAACTATCAAAAAAATTGAAACACCACCTATTCCACAAAAACACTTAAATTCAGTTGTACGTGGCGAAATAGATGTTTTAAACGAAGATAATTACCTTTTTGACTATAGCTTAATTTTTAGCTCAAAAAAAGATGGTAATCTTTTAGTTGGTTCTGCAGTTCAAAAAGAATTTATAGAAAAATATATTGATTTATTCAAAAAAGCAAAAATTAAGCTTGCAAGTATTGATGTTGCTGTTAATGGTATTGTAAAATATGTTTGTAAAAGCCCAACTTTAAGCCGTGAAAGCTTTATTTTGAATATAATTTCGTCAAACAATATGATGTTATCGCTTATGTTTGAAAATGGACAGTTTTCTACAATCAGCCGTAACCGTTTAATACAAGAATCTGATACAGAAGCTTATATTACAGAGTTATTCTCAAAATTAACATCTATGTTACAATATAATAGCTCAAAATCTTCTGAATATCAAATTAGAACTAGCTACTATGTAGGCTTATCGCAAGAAACTTTAACAGACCTTGCACTATATGCAGAAGAATTAGATGTATTTATTACTCCTTTTATGGAAAGACAAATCACAAATGAGTGTTTCTATGCTTGTTGTGGTGTATATTCTATGAAAGATGATATAAATTTTAACAAAAAATTTATATCATCGGTTAAAGGCCCTGGTAAATCTCCAGACGATAAAATTCAAGGAGCTATTGTTTTAGGACTAGCTGTAATTGTTGGTGCGTATTGGATGAATTTATACCAAGGAAACGTAGCTTTACAAAATGAAATTGACCCACTTGAAGCATATGTTATATCTCCTGCAGTTATAGAAACTCAGGCAGAACTCGAAATAGTAAAAGCTAAGACAACTTCTGTAGAAAATCAAATTGCAGAGTACATAAATGTTTTAGACCAAATATCAAATAGTAGAATTATAAATCAGTCAATTTTATCGTTAATTTACAGCCAAATGCAAATTGATGGCATAGAATATAAAACAAATGATTTATCTATAATGATGTCAGTTACTGGTTTTTCAAATACTGACCCATCAGATTATGCAGAAATGCTACGTAATTGTGGATATTTCTCATATTTGGTATATGATGGTTATGAGGTTGGATCAAGCGATAATGATGATAATACATATACGTTTAATGTTGGTGTGATTTTAGACATACCAAGAGATCCTGATGTAGAAGAAGAGGTGCAAAATGACTAAAAAAGATAAGACTCTTATATTTGTCATGTTGATAGTTTTTGTTGTAGGAGGTGGATATAGATTTTTAATTCAACCAGAACAACTTGAAAAAGAACAACTTACTACACAATTAGCAGAAGCAAAAAAAGAATATGATGAAATTAAATTTGAGGTAGACTCATTACCAATGTTCTATTCAAAGTTTCTTGAAACAGAAGAAGAGTTAATAACTTATTATCCAACTTTAGATGATTATCGTGAAGAGGAAGATATTGACCGTTATTTTACTCGAGTTGTAGAGCAAGCGTCTATTGATATGATAACTTTTAGAGTTATAACAAACGAAGTTACATATTTAGACGACCAGTTAATTACAAAAGAATTTTCTTTAGAATTAACGGGAAGTGTAGAAAATACTATTGCTTTGATTCATACTTTGCAAAACACTAAAGATGTCCAAATAGATAGTATATTAATATCTGATGGTACTGGTCAAACTAATGGCGTAACAAATGAAGCGAGCATTAGTGTTAATGGCTTAGTTTATATGAAAGTAAAACAATATTAGAAAAAAGAAAGGTGAGTATTATGAACAGTTTAAAAAACAACAAGGGTTCGTCATTACTTTTTGTAATGTTGATGATGGGGTTTTTATCGCTTACAGTGATAGCGTTTCACAACTCGTCTATATCCTATGCAAATAGAAGCTACACCGACCAAATAGACAAACAAGCATATTTATCAGCACGAAGTGTGGTAGATGCAATATATGAAGAATTGATAACAGCACTTACCGAAACTGACCCTACAGCAAATAGTGAAGTAGGAAATTTAATTAAAGCAATGACATCACCTCTAGATGAAGCATATAGCAACAGTTCTGGTGTTGTTGATATGAGTGCCTGGAAAGATGCTAGTTTTACAATAAATATAGGAACTGTTTCTTTTAATAATGCACCAGATGGATATAATTTTGGTGATGTTGATGTAAAAATTGAGAAAGTAGCAGACTCTTTTGAGTATACTCTTTCTGCAACTGCGAATGTTGCAGGATACGAAGAAACTGTTAAAGCAAATATCGGATTTCAATATATGGCAAGCCTAATTCCTGGAGGAGGAAGCAGTAACGACGTTTTCTATATGGACTACGGTTTTGGTGACCAAGTTTCTGCTCTAGGTAGCACATCAATAACAGATATAAATTTTTCATATATGTCAGATATACTTGTATTTGATTCACCTATTATATTTAATGGTGATATGACTGTCAGTTCGCCTTTACAAAGCACAAGCGATATTATATTATGGAATACAGAATTTAACACTGGTACAACAGCTATATTAGCAAATCCAGGTAGTATCACGGCGTTAGGAAATATTTATGTTGGGTATGTGACAGCTTCAAGCTCAACTGACAAGATTCACGCAGGTAAAGACATGATATTACAAAGCGTTTCGCAAATTGATGCAAATATATACGTAGACGGTGATTTATATATCTACGATACTGTAAAGTTAAATGCAAACTCTGGCGAAACAGTTAAAGTAGGTGGAACTTTATACGTAGATGGCACATTAAATTTAACAGGAAGTGTTGATTTACACGCAAATGCTATAGTAGTAGGTAGTTCTGGTCAGATTACAGGGTCGAGTAGTCGTGTGTTTACAAATGATAGTGGTGGATATGATTTTAGTGGAAGTGATACGCCTACATTAGCAACTGGAACACCAGAAAACCCACCAAGTACAGCATCGGTTCGCAGTAGACCAGCGAGTACTACTTATACTGTAACTGAAACAATTACAAACCCTGCAAGTGTAGGAACGTTTACGGATAATGCAGTATACGATATATCAGGAACAGGTGCTATGACACTTAATTTGCCAACTAATGCAACGACTACATCTGGTTATAGATTAGTAAGTTACCCGTTAGGTGGTGGTACTGTATATAACATTGATGGAGATAAAATAACAATACCTACCTTGCCAGCAGGTGTAAGTTCTGGTGTATGGTTTGCACAATTAGGCACATATGCTATAACAAGTGATACAGAATTATATACTGCAACTGGAGAAAAAATAAGCTCTATGCACGGTGGTACATCAGATTTCTTATATTGGGTACCTGATGGAACTTATACTGTTGTAATAAAAGAAGATCAAGATGTAACGGTAACTAACGGCTGGGCACAATCGGTTAACTTTATATTAGAAGGTAATGCAACGCTTAGACTTCCAGCTGGTGAGTTTCATGTTTATGGAGAAAGCAGAATAGCGAGTCTTGATACTTGGATAGACAGCTATATGGCAACTGCTTTTAGTACGTTAAGAAGTTCAGGAGTTTCTCAAACTTGGTTAGTAGATAAAAAATTATCTTATCATAATGTAGTAGATGGATATTATGATGAACTGCCAAAAGTTGTAACGAGCGGAGAACGTATTCAAGGAACAATTGCAGTACCTATCATTTATTCTACAAATAGTGATATTATTTTGCAAATAGCAAATCCATCTGAAAGTGGTGACGGAGATGCTTACGAGGCAGTTCTTACGACAGGTTCAAACTTTGAAATAAACAGCTATTCAAAATAGAGAGGAGAAAATTTATGAATAATAATAAAGGAAGCTCTATTATAGAAAATTTGGTGGCAGTTTTTATATTCACAATATTAGCTCTAATGGTTTGCACTGCTTTTGGTGTAGGGTCAGATGTAACGTATAAAGCAGCAGTGTCTTATAATTATCGTGGAGAAGCTTTTAACGAAATTGAAAGTGGAACATCTAGCTCAATCAGAGTAGGACAGATAACAACGGACGGAGTAGACGGAGCATCAAACTCGTATATTGGTAATATTTCGATAAATTACATTTATAACGATGATGGTGACATTATAGCTTTCGAATAGGAGGATACACATTTTGAGTAAATTTAAAATCCTTAAAGACAATAAAGGATTAACTCTTGTAGAAATGATGGTGTCATTAGTTTTGATGGCAATAGTTACTGTAGCAGTATTGCAAATTTTTACTTATAGTATGAATGCATATAATAAACAAATGATTCAAAGTGAACAATTAATTATTTTAGAAGAAACAGAAAGAAATATAACAGATTTTTTAAGATATGCACAATCTGTGGAAGTTGCTGACTCTTTAGATATAGGCATTGATGGTAAATCAAATAGTTATGCAATATATACAGATACAACAGATAATTCTTTTCGCTATATAGAAAAAGATAAAACTGAGGCAGAAGCGATAGCTTTAACTGGTGGAGATGGTAATATTACATATAATGTTGAAGTATTATTTCAATATTATGCTGATGATGTACTAGAAGCAAAAATAACAGTATTTGATGATTTAAATAAGAATACAATGTCTAGTACTATTCATTGTAAAATACTAAACATGTCTATAGCAGGAAGTACAGGAATAACAGGAGTACTAACTCAAGAACAATACATTATATTTAGTTAAATAAAACAAAGCTTGTCGGCATATGTCGGCGAGCTTTTTATTTCCTAGGGAATATTAGGTTTAAGGTAAAAATTTGCCTTAGTTTTGTATTTAGCTTTAATTTTTCAAAATTTAAGCAGATATTTCGCTGTTGATTTTATTTAGAGAATATAATTAGGATTATTTCCGAGGAAATAAAAAGAACTTGCAAAAAGCAAGTCCTTTGTTAGATTATGATTATACTAAGTCTTTAAGATTTTCGAAATCTTCTAAAGATATAATATCATTTTGTATTAAAAGTTCTGCTAAAGTTGCAGTTTCGTTTGCATAGGTTTGTTCTAAAGCTGTATATGAAATATAAACAAGTAAATCACGATATAATTCTTGATAATTTGGGAAATCAGAAGAAACCAAACCGATTTCTATAGCTTTATCATAAGCTAATGACCAAGTAAAATCTTCGTTGTCTTTATAGTTTAATGCTCTTAAAATAAAAGTATAATAGTCTAAATCACGGATAGGGCGAGATGGTTCAAAAGTAGTTAAAGTCATTCCGTTTGTATATCCTTTGTTATATGCATAAGCAACATACGAATCAGACCAACTAGCAACATCTGTAAAAGGGTGTGAACCAGTATAAGCTAGAGCTTCTGCTTCTTCGCCAATTAAACGAACAAACATAATAAGAGCCTCTACTCGAGTAGCTGGTCTAGCTAATTGATAGCCGTAATTTGTTCCTTGCAATAAACCTAAGTTTCTAAGTCCGTCTGCAAGGTTTAAATACTTTACAGTATACGGATTTGAATGAGTATAGCTACCATCTATGTTAAAAAAAGACGTTAATCCGTTTACAGTTATTGTAAAATTAGAATTTTCTGCAACTAGATATTGAACATTTGTAGCAAGCGAAGTAGGGTTTTCTACAGTAGTACCATTTGATAAATTTATAAGAGTTCCAGTGCCTGATAAAGTTATATCACCACTACGATATATAATTTTATCGCCAATATCAATATTTGAAATAGTATCGTTTCGAAGAAAACAGACAGAATCTGCATCTTTTTCAATAATATTTGAAACTATTTGTTCTGTTGGGTTTTCATAAAAATTCAACGTATTTTCTATATATTCATTTACAGCATTGTTAACTAAAGAGTCAGCAGTAGACTGAGTAACAAGTGGGTCAGTAGCTGTTCCACCGTTAGAAATAGCATAAACAACTGCACAAAAAGCTGATAAAAAAATTGAGCTTATTAAAATTTTCTTTTTCAAAATACACCTCCATTTAAAAAGCTTATATTATTATACTATTTTTTGTGGAAAATGTCAAAGGAATAATTTGGAGAATAATAAAAAATTAAAAATTTTTAATATTAATATTGTAAAATTTTAGAATATATGGTATCATTAAAAATATACTTAAATATGAGAAAGGAAAATGGATATGAAAAAATTTAAAAACAGTTTATTATTAATGGTAGCACTTATTGTAATGTTTTCTACTAGTGCTTTTGCTTTTGGTCCACAAAGACTTTACGTAGGAGAGCAACTACAAGTATCAAATATTACTGGAGAGTCAGAAAAAGTTTATGTAATAGACCAATATGGTAATCCTTTACAAACATATATTGGAAAAAACGTTGTAAATGTAATTGCATCAGGAGAAGATTTAGATAATTTTATTGTAAGAGAAATTTTACCTGTAGATGGTTATTGGACTGTATGCGACCAAGTGGAATTTGCGTTTGGTGGAGTTTATGAAACTGGAGTACAACAATATACAACGGTAAATGTAAGTGGAGCAGGTCTTTACTATGTAGCTTCTATAAAAGATGAAGTAGAAGAAAAGTTTGTTATCTGCATTTTAGGCGATGAAGAATTTACAACTAATGGATATATAGCAAACTACACTGAAATGGAAGTAGAAATTTTTGATAAAACAACTACAGTAACAGGCTTTGTTTGCGATTATAATATGTATGTAAGAATAGAAGATATAGCAAATTTATACGCAGGTAGCGAGCAAGAATTTAGCATTAACTGGAACGAAAATTTCTCGTTATACAACTTAATTACTGGCGAAGAATATACTGAGTCAGAAGTAGAACCTTTTGACTACGAAGAAGACGAAATAAAACTTGCGATAACTCATTCGGAAGAAATATTTAAAAACTTTGTATCTACTGGTGTTAGTGGACTAACTGTAGACGAAGAAAGTTATTATAGCATTAAAGATTTTGCGAGTGCTTTTTCTAATGAAATACTTGTTAGTATAGTAGATAAAACTATCTCAATTAAATAAAAAAATAGGAGTTCAAAATCTTGAGCTCCTTTTATTTGTTCAATTTTTCTATCATGTCAGGACGTTTTTCTAGAGTACGAGCAAGCGATTGTTCTTCTCTCCATTTTAAAATATTTGCGTGATGTCCAGAAAGCAAAACTTCTGGAACTTCCATATCCTGCCACACACGAGGTCTTGTGTAATGTGGATATTCTAAAAGACCGTTGTAGTGACTTTCGTCGGTAAAACACTCAGGGTCTGCTAAAACCCCATCAACCATTCTACAAACAGCGTCAGCCACGGTTAGAGCAGGTAATTCTCCACCTGTTAAAACAAAGTCGCCTATCGAAATTTCTTCGTCTACATATTTATCAATAAAACGTTGGTCTATACCCTCGTAGTGACCACAAACAAGAATTATATGCTCGTGGTTTAAAAGTTCTTTTGCTTTTTCTTGCGTAAAAGGTTTGCCTACAGGTGACATCATAATAGTATGAGCTTTTTTTCCGTCTAGCAAATGCTTGTGACATTGATATAAAGGCTCGCACATCATGAGCATACCGTTTGTTTCTGAGTATGGCTCATCGTCACATCTTCTGTGTTTATCATAAGCGAAATCACGAATGTTTATAGCCGAAACATCAATAACACCCTTTTTTATAGCACGTCCAATAATGCTTTCACCTAGAAAATTATTGCAAACATCAGGAAAAAGCGTCATTATACTAATCTTCATCTTCTATCATTCCCTCAATAGTTTTAATAGTCATAAGCTTATTTTCTATATCTATTTCTAAAACAAAAGCGTCTACATCAGGCACAAGATGTTCTTTGTTTTTACCTTTGATAACAAACATATCATACGTAGGCATTGGTAAAATATCTTTTACAGTGCCGATTTTTTTATCTAAAAATTCATCAAAAACATCAATTCCGATAATATCTTGTTGAAAAACTAAACCGTCCATGTCAACTTCGTCACGGTCGATGTATAAAACTTTATTTTTATATGTTTCTGCAATGTTTATATCGTTAATTCCTTCAAAAGTAAGCATTGCAACACCTTTGTGTATACGTGTTTTTAAAACTTTCATAGGAGTTTTATCTTTGTCTAAATAAAGTGTGTCAAATTCGCACAAAAATTCGGCACTATCGCACCAGTGCATAACTTTAAGTTCGCCTTTTAAACCATGTGTATTAACGATTTTTCCAGCTTCTAAATATTGTTTCATAATAAAAACCTCCTTTATAAAAAACTAAGGACGACCTAAGCCGTCCAATAATATTTTGCGAGTGAATGCTTAGTCAACTATATCGACCAAAACCTTTACATTGTCACGACTACCAACAGATTTTATAAGAGTGCGAATATCTTTTGCAATTTTTCCATTGCGACCGATAACACGCCCCATATCCGAAGGGTCAACACGAAGTTCTAAAACAAGAGTTTCTCCTTTTAAAACTTCTGTAACAGATACAGCTTCTGGTTTTGTAACTAAACTTTCTGCGATATAGGTTAAAAGTTCTTTCATGTCAAACCTCATTCCTTATTAAAGAATATTTTCTCTCTTTAATAAATCACGTACTGTATCAGTAGGTTGAGCACCATTACTAATCCATTTTTTTGCTGCTTCTGCGTCGATTTTTACTTCTGCTGGATTTTTAAGTGGATTGTAAGTTCCAATTTCCTCGATAAAACGTCCATCACGTGGGTAACGAGAATCAGCAACAACTATACGATAAAAAGGAGTTTTTTTCGCTCCTAATCTTTTTAGTCTAATTTTTACCATTTTTTTCACCTCCTATAAATTTATTATATCTAAAACCCTAGTCCAGGAAAGCCTTTAAAGCCTTGTGGACCTTTGCGTTTTTTAGCACGTTTTTGCATATTCGTCATTTGCTTTGTCATTTTTTGCGTCATTTCAACTTGTTTTATAACCTTATTAACATCAGCTACTTGAACACCAGCACCAGATGCAATTCTTTTTTTACGAGAATAGTTCATAAGCTTTGGTTTTTCACGTTCAAGTTCGGTCATAGATAAAATGATAGCCTCTGTTCTAGCTAGTGCTTTTGTATCAAACTCAGCACCTTGCAAGTCAGCAGGGTTTATCCCAGGTATCATTCCAAGTAAATCTTCTATAGACCCCATGTTTTTAGTTTGTTGAAGTGACTGTAAAATGGTATTAAAATTAATTCCATTTTTACCACGAATTTGCTTTTCCATTTCTTCCATCTGTTTGATGTCGAAATTTTCTTGAGCTTTTTCGATAAGAGATAATACATCTCCCATGCCTAAAATACGTGATGCCATACGGTCTGGGTGAAAAATTTCGATTTGGTCGAGTTTTTCGCCAGTACCCATAAATTTGATTGGTTTTCCTGTTACAGCTTTAACAGATAATGCAGCACCACCTCGAGTGTCGCCATCTGTTTTTGTAAGAAGAACACCAGTTATATCTAAAAGTTCGTTAAAACTTTGAGCAACATTTACAGCATCTTGTCCTGTCATTGCGTCAACAACAAGCATAATTTCGTGTGGATTAACCTCTGTTTTAATATTTTTTAGTTCGTCCATTAGTTCTTCGTCTATATGAAGTCTACCAGCTGTATCTAAAAATACCATATCATATCCACGCTCACGAGCATGTTTTAAAGCAGATTTTGCAATTTCTACAGGATTTCCTTGACCCATTTCAAAAACAGGAATGTCAAGACTTTCGCCAACAACTTGAAGTTGTTTTATAGCAGCAGGACGATAAACGTCACACGCAACTAACAAAGGGCGTTTATCTTGATTTTTTTTAAGATAACCTGCAAGTTTTGCAACATTCGTTGTTTTACCAGCACCCTGCAAACCGACCATCATTACAACGGTTGGTGGTTGCGAAGAAATATTTAGTTTTGACGCAGAACTTCCCATAAGTTCGCACATTTGCTCATTTACAACTTTTATAACTTGTTGAGCAGGTGTTAAACTTTCTAGAATATCTGTGTTTATGCATTTTTCAGTAGTTTCTTTAATAAAATCTTTAACGATTTTAAAATTAACATCAGCCTCAAGTAGTGCTAAACGAATTTCTCGCATAGCTTCTTTAACGTCTGCCTCGGTAAGTCTACCCTTAGAACGAAGTTTCGAAAAAGCTGAAGTAATTTTTGAAGATAAATTATCAAAAGCCATAGTTATATCTCCTTATTGTGATGATAATTTTGTTGCAATATCAATAATTTCTAAAACATAGTGTTGCATTTCATTATTTCTATATCTATCATCGTTTATTATAGAAATATTTCGAGCCATTTGGTTTATTTTTCTTAAATTTTCTTCTACAGGACCATATTTTTCAATAAGTCTAAGTTTTAGTTCAAAGTCACGCAAGATAGTTTCAGAACGCATAACAGCATCTCGAACACCTTGGCGAGTTATACCAAGATTTTCGGCAATTTCTGAAAGAGATAAATCTTCGTTATAATATAAATCAAATGCCTCTTTTTGTTTTTCGGTTAGCATTTCGCCATAAAAATCAAAAAGCATACACATTTCAAAAGGTTTGTTTTTCATCAAAAGCCCTCCAAAATTCGCTTGTTCTAAATTGCAATTTAGTTTGCATTAACTGTAAAGCAATATACTTTACATTGATTAGTATATCAAAACACACTGTAAATGTCAAGTGCTTTACACACATTTTTTAAATTATTTATTAAACTCGTTAAGCTCGGTTAAAGCTTCGTGCAAATCACGGTTTTTATTAAGCTTTAAAACCATTTCTCCATTTATAGTAGCGTTTTCCCAAATTTTTATAATAAGTGGACGTGCAAAAATTTTCTCATGATATTCTCTAGCCCATTTTATTAGTTGTTCTGGCGAAGAAAATAAAAATTTAATAAGATATAAAAGACCACCATCATCGTCAGGGTCAATTAAATTTATATCCCAGTTAGAAGTACCAGAAGTGTTCCACAAGGCGAAAGAAGTTTCCATTTTTTCATCATAAGAAAGCAAGTCAAAATACTTTGCAGGTGCATTTTTATATATTTGACGCATTAAATTTTCACTATTTCCGTTTGCATAAGGCGAAACACCACTAGATTGGTCAAAACCTCGAATAAGTGCTGATGTACCATCGGTTAAAATTATCATATTTTCGCCATCGCCTGTGTCTATAGTATATTTTCGTGTGTTACTCGTAACTTTTTCAAAGGTGCAAAATCTAAGCCAGCTGTCTTCTTTAGAAAGTGCTATAATTTCAAGTTTTGCAAAGGTTCTAAGACCTTTTTCTAGTTCAATTGTAGGAAAAAAATTCATTTTAATTACTCCTTTTGTAAAAATATTGTAGTTAATAACTGAATATATATAATTTATATTAAAATAAAATTGATTTTTTAAATTTAGTGTGTTAAAATAGTTGTTAAGACTAAACTTTAAATTTTGGAGGACTTATGAGCATACTTACAGTAGAAAATGTAACTCATGGATTTGGATCAAGACAAATACTAGATGATGCATCATTTAGATTATTAAACGGAGAACACGTAGGACTTGTTGGTGCAAACGGCGAGGGAAAAACTACTTTTTTAAAAATTATTACAGGCGAACTAATGCCTGACGAAGGGAAAATATCTTGGTGTAATAGAATAACTACAGGGTATCTCGACCAACACGCAAGCCTTGACCAAAATAAAACTATACGAGAAATTTTAAGAGAAGCATTTAAACCAATGTTTGACCTTGAAAAAGAAATGCTTGAAATGTATGACAAAATGGCAGAAGTAAGCGAGGCTGAGGTAGACCGTTTGATGAACGAAACAGCAGATATTTCTACGATTTTAGAAAACGGTGGTTTTTATATAATAGATGTTAAAATAGATGAAATTTCTATGGGACTTGGTTTGTTTGAAATTGGGCTAGATAGAAAAATTTCGGAGCTTTCTGGTGGACAAAGAACAAAGGTATTGCTAACGAAATTGCTTTTAGAAAATCCTATGATTTTGATACTAGACGAACCGACAAACTATTTAGACGAAAACCATATTCTATGGCTTAAAAATTATCTTCAAAACTACGAAAACGCATTTATTTTGGTATCGCATGATACAACTTTTATGAATAGCGTTGTAAATGTTATATATCATGTGGAAAATTCTGTTTTAACAAGATATTCAGGTGACTATGACAATTTTATAGAGATGAACGAACTTAAAAAACGTCAAATAAAGCAAGCTTATGATAAACAGCAAAAAGAAATTGCAGATTTAGAAGATTTTATTTCGAGAAACAAAGCTCGTGTTGCAACAACTAATATGGCAAAATCTCGCCAGAAAAAGCTAGATAAAATGGACATTATAGAAATTGCAAAAGAAAAAGTAAAACCAAAATTTGCATTTAAAGAAGCACGCACAACAGGCAGATATGTTATAAAAGCTGAAAATTTAGTGCTAGGTTATACCGAACCACTAACAAAGCCTATGGATTTAGAGCTTGAACGTGGACAAAAAGTTGCAATTCGTGGTGTAAACGGACTAGGTAAGTCAACTTTATTAAACACGCTTTTAAAAATTATTCCACCTATATCAGGCGAAATTGAGCTAGACCAATTTTTAACGCTAGGATATTTTAAACAAGAAGAAATATCTAGCGATAATACAGCACTAGAAGAAATACACGAAGAATATCCGTCAATGACAATCGGCGAAGTTCGTTCGGTTTTAGCACATTGTGGATTGACTTATGAACATATAGATAGCAAGGTGCGTGTTTTATCTGGTGGCGAAAACGCAAAAGTTAGACTTTGCAAAATAATGCACAGAGATATGAATTTATTAGTTTTAGATGAACCGACAAACCACCTTGATGTAGATGCTAAAGACGAGCTAAAACGTGCAATAAAAGAATTTCGTGGAACAGTACTTCTAGTTAGTCACGAACCAGAATTTTATAACGATGTTTGTACTCACATTTGGGACTTAGAAAAATGGACTACAAAAATAGTATAACGAGAGGATAAAAAATGCTTACACATTGTTTTGTTATGAATCCTAACGCAGGTGGAAAAGACGCAACGAAAAAACTAACTAAAGAAATTTTAGAAGTTTTTGAAAAGCTTAATGAGCCATATGAAATTTACAACACAAAAGGCGATGAAAGCGATGCTCAGTTTATAAAAAATCGCTGTAAAGACGGCGAAGAAGTGCGTTTTTATGCTTGTGGTGGAGATGGAACTGTAAATAGAGTTGCAAATGCTGTTTTTGAAAATGAAAATGCCTCTATGGCTGTTGTTCCGTGTGGCACAGGGAATGATTATATCAAAAGTATCGGTGGTTATAACAACCTACAAGAACTTGTAACTAAAGGAAACGAAAAAATCGTTGATATTTTAAAAATGAACGATGTATATTCTATAAATTTAGTTGCAATGGGAGTAGATGCAAAAACCAACGAAAACATCATAAAATATAAGAAAAAACCTTTTTTAAAAGGAATTGCATATTATCTCGGTATAGTAGAAAGTTTTTTTATCAAACGTGAAAGCGTTGTAAGTATTAGTATAGATGATAAAGAACCTTTTGAAAAAACGATACTCATGATGACATATGGAAAAGGAAAGTACTACGGACGAGATTTTAAAGCAACGCCACTTGCAAGTGTTACAGATGGTAAAATCGACGTTTGTATAGTAGATAATATACCAGTTTGGCGAATGGTTAGACTTTTGCCACTTTATGCAAAAGGAACACACGTAGACAGTAACTTATCAAAAGATGTAGTCCTATATAAAAAGGCTATAAAAGCAAAAATTGAAAGCGAAGAAGATATAGTAATAAGCGTTGATGGCGAGGTTATGCGTGAAAAAAGTATCACTATAGAAGTAATACCTCAAGCGATACGTTTATTTAGCTTAGATTTTTAAATTATTTTTTACGCAGATTTGTAAAAAAATCTTGCAAAATTTCGGTACACTCATGCTCGAGTATACGAGATTTAATATTTGGTCTGTGATTAAAACCACAGTCGAAAAGATTTATTTTGCTACCGGCACAACCTGCTTTTAAATCAAAAGCACCAAAATATAAATTTCGTATTCTAGCGTTTATAATAGCACCACTGCACATAGGACAAGGCTCAAGCGTTACATACAAATCACAATTTGATAATCTCCAAGAACCAAGTTTTTGACACGCAATATTTATAGCTTCTATTTCTGCGTGTGAAATAGCTTGGTTTTTTGTTTCTCTCATATTATATGCACGAGCGATAATTTCTCCGTCGCAAGTTATAACAGCACCAATAGGAACTTCGCCAATACTTAAAGCTTTTTTTGCTTCTAAAAGTGCCTCTCTCATGAAACTTTCGTGAATCATAGACTATAGTGGTCAAGATTTACAGCACGTTTCATTTTTACACGAGCAGGTGGTTTTCTTTTAGTCGGATTGTATTTATATTTTTTGCAAAAATCTGTTTTATACATCATTCCACGTTTTTTACACAAAACACGGTCAGGTTCAGTAGCTTCTATAGAGAAAGTGCAGTATACGCAAAGTTTTTCTTCGTCATTTCGACATAATTTAGTAATATCCATAAGTCACCTCATTAATTATTTACTTGTATTATACAATTAGTTTTGAAAATTTACAATACATAAATTAAAAAAATTAAAAAAAGATTATAAAAAACACCAAATTTTTCTATAATATTAATTGACATACATTCCATATATAAAGTATAATAATAAGAAGGGTAAAATATTAAAATAAGTATGGGAGATGGTTGATTTTCTTAATAAAACTAGATAAATGATTTATATCGGAGGTTTAAAATGAGAGGGATACACACTAACATAACGGAGATAAGACGAAGGATTTTTAAAGAAGTAGCCAATATCGCATATAACGATATAGACTTAGAAAATTTAGACTATCTTCACCACAAAATGTTTCCAAAAGAAACACCGACTTATAGAAACAATGTTTTTATGGAACGAGCGATAGTTAAAGAACGCATACGACTAGCCTTTGGGTTACCCGTTCGTCAACATGGCGACTATACTTCGCTTTCTCAAAGTATTAGAGAACTGCCAGAAGTGAGCAAACCTTTTACAAAGGATTTAGTAAGTGTAATTTCGGTAGCTTGTAATTCTTGTGAAGAAAATTCTGTAAAAGTTACAGATAATTGCCGTGGTTGTCTTGCACAACCGTGTACTGTGGTATGCCCAGTAGATGCTATTGCTATGGTAGATGGCAAATCAAAAGTAGACCAAGATAAATGCATACGTTGTAAAAAATGTGTGTCAGCATGTCCGTATAATGCTATTGTGCATTACGATAGACCATGTGCTGTAGCATGTGGTGTAGACGCTATAGAAAACGATGAGTATAATCGTGCAAAAATTAATTACGATAAATGCGTATCTTGTGGTATGTGCATTGTAAATTGTCCTTTTGGAGCAATTGCAGATAAATCAGAAATATACCAAATGATTACAGATATGAACAAAGGAACTAGACTAGCTGCTGCTGTTGCTCCTGCAATAGCGGGACAATTAGGCGAAAAAATATCGCTTGAAAAAATGACAGAAGCATTTAAAAAACTAGGTTTTGAAGATGTTGTAGAAGTGGCTCTTGGTGCAGACATAGGAGCTGTAGAAGAAGCACATCACTTTGCTCATTCTATCCCAGAAAAACAACCGTTTTTAGCAACCTCGTGTTGCCCTGCGTGGAGTGTTATGGCGAAAAAGAATTTTCCAGAAATCGCAGATTGTGTATCAGACTCAACAACCCCTATGATAAAAACAGCGAGAATTATTAAACAAAGAAACCCAGATGTAAAAGTAGTTTTTGTAGGACCTTGTATAGCGAAAAAATCAGAAGCTACACGAGAGTCTGTTAAAACCTATGTAGATTACGTTATAACGTTTGAAGAGCTTATGGGAATGATGGTTGCAAAAGAAATCGACTTAGGTGCTATCGAAGAAGAAAGAGAAATTAACGATGCCTCATCAAATGGACGTGGTTATGCATGTGCAGGTGGTGTTGCAGGAGCGATACAAGCAAATGTTAAAGCTATGTATCCAGACAAAGAAATTCTTATAGACAGAGCCGAGGGGCTTAGTAATTGCAAAAAAATGCTAACTCTTGCAAAATTTGGAAAAAGAGATGGATATTTGCTAGAAGGTATGGCATGTGCAGGTGGTTGCGTAGGTGGACCTGGAACGTTATCACCGATTGCAAAAGCTGAAAAAGCTGTTAAAGGCTACCAAACTCAAAGTCTATACGAACTATCAAAAGACAACCCTCATATCGAGGAATAAATTAGATAATTTAAAAAATTATAAATAAAATTAACGGAGGAAGAAAGAATGCCTTATATCAGTATCACAACATCAGCAAAGATGACAGAAAACACAAAAACAGAACTTAAAACACGTATCGGTGCGAAAATTCCACTTATCGAGGGCAAAGAAGAAGCAAAATTAATAATAAACATTGCAGACGGTTGCGAAATGTACATGAGAGGTGAAAAAGACGATAAAATAGCTTTTGTTAATGTAAAATTATTCAGAAAAGCTAAATTTGAAGACAAAGAAGCTTTTGTAAAAGAAATGTACGCTACAATAAAAGATATACTAGACATTGAAAAAACAAATGCATACATCAATGTAGAAGAATATCTAGAATGGGGAACTCAAGGCGAATTTAAAAAAGCGTAGAAATTAATTATAACAAATTTTATGGAGGAAGAAAAATGCCTTATATCAATATTACGACTACTGTAAAAATGACAGACGAACAAAAAGCTAAAATGAACGAAGGTTTGGGAAAAAATATTACCCTAATCGAGGGCAAAGAAGCAAAAGGTCTTATAATTGCTTTTGTAGACGGCGTAGATATGTTTTTTAGAACAGAAAAAACAGAAAAAGGAGCTTTTGTAGACGTTAGATTATACACAGAATCAAAATACGAAGAAAAAGAAGCTTTTGCTAAATCTGTAAGCGTATTATTTAAAGAGATTTTAGATATTGATGAACAAGAAGTTACACTTAACATGATAGAACTATACGAATGGGGAAGTCGTGGGAAATATAACAGAACAGAAAAATAAAGTTTTTGAAAATTATTTTTGTATAAATGTTTACAAAATGAAAAAAATTTGATATAATAAGCACATATTCATACAATGATTTTTAGGAGGAATAACAATGGCAAGAAAAATGAAAACAATGGACGGTAACACAGCTGCTGCTCACGTATCATATGCCTTTACAGATGTTGCAGGGGTTTACCCTATCACACCATCAACTGTAATGGCAGAATTACAAGATAAATGGGCTGCTGTTAATCGTAAAAACATCTTTGGAAACGAAGTAAAAATCGTAGAAATGCAATCAGAAGCAGGTGCTGCAGGTACAGTACACGGCTCGCTTTCTGCAGGTGCTTTAACTACTACTTTTACAGCGTCACAAGGTTTACTTTTAATGATACCTAACATGTACAAAATAGCTGGTGAATTACTACCAGGTGTTTTACATGTATCAGCTCGTGCATTAGCAACACACGCACTTTCAATCTTTGGTGACCACTCAGACGTTATGGCGTGTCGCCAAACTGGTTTTGCAATGCTTGCATCTACAAACCCACAAGAATCTATGGACTTAGCTCCTGTAGCACACCTTGCTGCTATCAAAGGTAGAGTTCCATTTTTACATTTCTTTGATGGTTTTAGAACATCACACGAAATGCAAAAAATCGAAGTTTGGGATTATGAAGATTTAGCTTCTATGACTGATTTTGATTTAATCAACGACTTTAGAAGACGTGCTTTAAATCCAGAAAAACCAGTTCTTCGTGGTACAGCTCAAAACCCTGATATATTCTTCCAAGCAAAAGAAGCGTCTAATCCTTATTACAATGAGCTTCCTGCTGTAGTAGAAGAATACATGAACAAAATTAACGAAAAAATCGGCACAAACTATAGTTTGTTTAACTACTATGGTGCTCCAGATGCTGAAAGAGTTATCGTTTCTATGGGCTCTTCTGTAGACTGTATCGAAGAAGTTATCGACTATATGCTTGAACAAGGCGAAAAAGTAGGCTTAATCAAAGTTCGTCTTTACAGACCATTTGTTATAGATAAATTTGTTGATCTAATTCCTAAAACTTGTAAAGTTTTAACTGTTCTTGATAGAACAAAAGAACCAGGTGCTATCGGCGAACCTTTATACTTAGACGTTGTTACTGCTCTTTCTCGTAAAGGCTTAAACAATATTAAAGTTGTTGGTGGTCGTTATGGTTTAGGTTCAAAAGACTTTAACCCAGCATGTGTATTTGCAGTATATGAAAATGCAAAAAATGCTAACCCTAAAAATGACTTCACAGTTGGTATTGATGATGACGTTACAAACTTATCACTACCACTTGATGATAATTCACCAAACACTACTCCAAAATCTATTAAATCATGTAAATTCTGGGGTCTTGGTTCTGATGGTACTGTTGGTGCAAACAAAAACTCTATCAAAATCATCGGTGATAACACTGAAATGTATGCTCAAGCATATTTCTCATATGACTCGAAAAAATCTGGTGGTATAACAGTATCTCACTTACGTTTTGGTGATGACCCAATTCGTTCTACTTACTTTATCACAAAAGCAGATTTCGTTGCTTGTCATAATCCAGCTTATGTTGATAAATATAAAATGGTACAAGATGTAAATCCTGGTGGTTCTTTCCTTCTTAACTGTTCTTGGGACGTTAACGAATTATCTGAAAGACTTCCTTCTGATATGAAACAATATATTGCAAAAAACAATGTAAAATTATACACTGTTGATGCAATTCACTTAGCTCGTGAAATCGGTCTAGGTGGTCGTACAAACATGATTTTACAAGCTGCATTCTTCAATATTTCTGAAATTATTGACAGAGATGTTGCTATGAAAGCTATGAAACAAGCAGTAATTGATTCTTACGGCAAAAAAGGTGAAGAAGTTGTAGCGATGAACCACAAAGCTATCGACGCTGGTATCGACGCTGTACACGAAATCGCTGTTCC
>JAWXUO010000070.1:0-7080 GCA_044426355.1 Clostridia bacterium
AAATTTTTACACGATTTTTAGTAATCGTGTGCTTTGCTGTGCCTTTTTTTATGAGAAATATGTGATTTGTTGATTTTATGATTGGGATTTACTGGGTATTTTCTTAACTTAATGGTATTGATATTATAGGGAGTCCGGACATCATATATTCGAAAATTTTGGTGTTTCCAAGAGTTCCGGTTTTACCACCAACATTCATGTTATATTTTGCAACAGCAATACCAACTAAACTTTGACATTGGACTTCTAATGCTTTTTTATGTGAAATTTCACCCAAGTAGCATAAATGAGATCCTTTGTCTAAAGCTTTAATAGATTCAATATAGTCGCTACTACCTCTGCCACACAAGTTATATTTAGCACTTGTATTTTGTAAAGCTTTAATTATGTTTATATGGTTCCATTCGCTAGATATACCACCTGTAAATACAACTGACATCTCTTTGTTTTGAATATTTTCGGCATCAAAGAATGTAGGATAATTGGTTATCATATACACTTTATCCGAGATTTGCTTATAATAATCTACTATATGTGGTGTTACAGTAATTACAGCATCTAATTTTTTAACAACAAACTTTAGATATAAATCGCATAATTTTGATATAGTACTTCTTGAAGATTTGGATAAATAATCTTTTTCGTGAATACTGTCAATGATATTTTCATGACTATCAAAAATAACTTTTTTACCTTTTTTTTGAGTTTTAATGCATATGGCAAAAGCTCAGGATCATGAATTTGATATATGTCGCAATCAAGATCTAATGCTTGTTTGTAAACATTTTTCACCACAACTGTCATACGTTTAAATCTTCCACCTAAAACATTGCCGATTCCAACAATTTTAACGCCGTCTTCTTCATAACTGTCACCTTTAGCAACGAGATATGTATCATATCCAGCTTTTGCAAGACTTACGCATTGTTTTTTAAGTATTCTTACATCTTGACTTAAGTGAGCTGATGTCATATGACATACTTTAATCATTAAATTTCTCCTTTAAAATTTCGCATATTCTTAAAGCTGATTTTCCATCTCCGAAAGGATTATAATTATCAGTAAAATCAACTTTTTTGTTTAATTTAGATAAAATTTCTTCTTTTATAGGTTTTGACAATTGATTGCAATTATTTATCATAGTTTCAGGCCACACAATAAAATCTAATATTAGGACACATTGTTTTTTTGCGAAAAATGCCTCTCTTTGCAGACCACCAGAATCAGTTATTATTTTTTTTGATTTATTAACCAAACTAATAGAAGTTAAATATCCTACAGGTTTTGTTAAAATTAAATTTTCAAATTTATGTTTTTTACAAATTTCATCTACTAATTTTTGACTACGTGGGTGCACAGGATAAATAGTCTTATATTCTAAACTATTCATAGCAGATAAAATATTAAACAACTTATCTTCACAATCTGTGTTTTCTTGCCTGTGACACGTTAGATAATAAAAGTTTTCAGGTAGTTCTACTTTTTCGTCATTAAAATCTATAATATTTTTAAGTTCACTTCCGTCATTTTTAGTACCATAGTATAAAAATGCATCATACATAGGGTCGCCTACAAGTGTTGCAGTGTGAAGTTTGCCTTCTTTTTCTAAAAAATCCATTCCAGATTGAGTGCAAACAAGGTTATACATAGATATACTATCGGTCATAATTCTGTTTATTTCTTCTGGACTTGTGAGTGTTCCAAGTCTTGCCCCTGCCTCAATATGCACAACTGGTATACCTAGCTTAACAGCTGACAAAGCACCAGCTAAAGTTGAATTTGTATCTCCGTATAAAAGCATAATATCAGGCTTTTCCATAATTAATACTTTTTCTATTTCGATTAACATTTCTCCGGTCATTTTTCCGTGAGATCCACCAGACACGCCTAAATTATAATGTGGTTTAGGTATATCGAGTTCTTCAAAAAATATGTCAGACATATTATAGTCATAATGTTGACCAGTATGGATTATAATCTCGTTAAAATATTTTCTAATTTCTCTTGAAACAACGGCTAGTTTAATAAATTGTGGTCTTGCTCCTACAACCGTACATATTTTTTTCATTAAAGTACCTCAATATTTTCTCTGTTTTTAACATTTATCATAACGTTTTTACTATCAAACACAGGAACACCTGCGTTTGCGATTTTTTCGTAGTCGACAGTTGTGTGTGAAGTAGTAACTACTATAATATCAAATTCTTGTAGATTTTCTAAATTTTTAATACTTTTTCTTTCAACACCATGGTATTTGTAGTTAGGAATATATGGGTCGTAATATGAAATTTCTGACATTTCTTTTTCAAAATTATCAATAACAGTAAGTGCAGGACTTTCTCTGTAGTCGTCAATATCTTGTTTATATGCAACGCCACAAATTAAGATTTTTGCACCATTAAGTGGTTTTTTATTGCGATTTAATATTTTAGAACAACGTTCTAATACATATTCAGGCATATAATCGTTTATTTCGCCTGATGTTTCGATAAGCTTCATATGATAGTTAAACTCACGAGCTTTCCACGATAAATAAAATGGGTCAAGTGGGATACAATGCCCACCAAGGCCAGGTCCTGGATAAAAAGCTTGGAAACCATATGGTTTTGATTTAGCAGCATCTATAACTTCCCAAACGTTAATCCCCATGCGATGACAGATTAAAGCCATTTCGTTTGCAAGTCCTATATTAATATTACGGTAAGTATTTTCAAGAATTTTTTCCATCTCAGCAATTTTTGGACTTGATACCTTGTGTATATCAGAGTTTAAAACGGTTTCGTAAACCTTTGCTATAACATCGGTTGCGTCTTTACCAACTCCTCCAACAACTTTTGGGGTGTTTTTTGTTTTATACACTAAATTACCTGGGTCTACACGTTCGGGCGAGTATCCTAAATAAAAATCCTTGCCACATTTAAGCCCGGAACTTTCTAAAATAGGCATTAAAAGCTCTTCGGTCGTTCCAGGATACGTTGTGCTTTCTAAAACTACCATAGTTTCAGGTTTTAAATATTTAGAAATAGCCTCTGTACTTGATTTAACATAAGTAATATCTGGTTGTTTAAAAGAATCTAGTGGTGTAGGAACACAAATTGCAATAAAATCAACGTCTTTTACAAAAGAGAAATCTGTTGTAGCTGATAAAAGACCATTATCTACAACTTCTTTTAAATCATCTACAATTACATCTCCGATATAGTTTTCTCCTCGATTTACCATATCAACTTTTTCTTCTTGAACATCAAAACCAATAGTTTTAAAACCTGCTTTTGCTTTTTCTACAGCAAGAGGAAGTCCCACATATCCAAGCCCTACAACACCAATCGTAAGTGTTTTATCTTGTATTTTTTTAAGTAATTTATTTTTCATTTTATATCTCCGAAACCAAATCAAGATTTTTTTTATATTTTGAATTGCATTCTAAGCAAGTCGCCTCATTTTCTTCAAACGAAAGTTTATTTCCACATTTGCATATATATCCACTAACTCGTGCAGGATTTCCTACCATCAAAGCATAGTCTGGCACATCTTTTGTGACAACTGCACCTGCTCCTACAAATGCATATTTTCCTATATTATATCCACATACGATAGTTGCATTTGCACCTATCGACACACCTTTTTTGATAGTAGTTTTTCTAAATTCTTCTTGTCTATTGATAAAAGCTCGAGGATTTATAACATTTGTAAAAACACATGATGGACCTAAAAAAACATCATCTTCCACGGTTACGCCAGTGTATATTGATACATTATTTTGGATTTTTACGCCATTTCCCAGTTTTGCTTGAGGTGAAATTACAACATTTTGACCTATGTTGCAATTATCGCCAATTTCGCAATTGCTCATAATATGACTAAAGTGCCATATTTTTGTGCCTTTTCCTATTTTACAATTGTCGTCGATATAACTGCTCTCATGTTTAAAATAATCCATTTAAAATCCCTCCAAAACAGTGTTAATTATCAAATTTTGCTCTTCAACCTCAAGGTATGGGTGCATTGGCAAACTAAAAGTTCGTTTGCAATATTCAATCGAGTTTTTAAAATCTATATCGTTATAAATATTTCCTTTATATACTTCTAAAACGTGTTGAGGATATGGATAATACACCATATTTGGAATGTTATTCTCAGTTAAATGTTTTATAATTTTGTCACGTTCTTCTTCATTTTTTGCAAGTAATGCATATTGTGCATAAATAGACTGCGAATTTTCATCTACAAAAGGTGTTACAAAATGGTTTTTAAATGCATTATCATATCTTTTTGCTACATTTTGACGAGCATCGACTTCAAAATTTTCAAAAGCTTTAAGTTTAACTTTTAAAATGCCAGCTTGAATAGTATCAAGTCTTGAATTTACACCAACTCGTACATTTTCGTATTTTGAAGCCCCTTTTCCATGCACACGAATTGATGTTAAAATATCAGCTATTTCATCATTGTTTGTGAAAATCGCACCACCATCGCCATAGCAACCTAAAGGTTTTGCAGGGAAGAAAGAAGTTGTCGAAATATCACCAAAAGTACAAGCTTTTTTATTTTTATATATTGACCCAAAACCTTGAGCCGAATCTTCTATTAATAATAAATCATATTTTTTGCAAATAGATGTAATTTCATCATATTTACAAGGATTTCCTAAAAAATCTACAGCTACAACAGCACGAGGCTTGTGTTTTCCTTTAGAAATTACGTTTTTAATCTGCTCTTCAAGAGATTTTGGACAAAGATTATATGTATCCATTTCTATATCACAAAAAACAGGTGTAGCACCAAGCATACACGCAGGTTCAACGCTTGCTATAAAAGTTATATCAGGGCAAAAAACAGCATCACCTTGTCCTATTTCATACGCCATAAATACCATTTGCAAAGCATCAGTTCCGTTTGCACAAGTTATAGAATGTTTCATGCTAGTAAACTCGGATAGCATTGTTTCAAATTCAGAAACTTCTTTACCCATGATAAAAGACGCACTGTCTAAAACATTTTGTATTTCGTGGTTTATATCAGTTTTTAATTTTTGATACTGTGCTTTTAAGTCTATAAATTGCATGATATCTCCTTTGTTTATGTTATGTTAATTTATAAGTTTAAAATTTACCTAAAAATGCAGTTTTAGTGTTTATAGCTTGCAAAACTGCTTATTGTTAATAGTTATTATACCATAACTACAGTATTTTTTCAATACAAATTATACTTTTTACATCAATATATAATATTTTTTTGCAAACGAAAAAATATGCACTTTTTTATTATCTAAAATAAACATTTTAGTAAATTTAAGGCAAGACCTCACGACTAACGGCTCATGCCTTAATAGTCAAATTTTTATTAAATTTCTGTTACTTTACATAAAAATCATTTGCAAGATGAAAGTGTTACTGAGTGTTTTTTATACAAATTAACGAAAAATTTCTCTAAAAAATTTAACTATTATAGTTGTGAGAAATTGCCTTAATTATAAAAATTTCTAACCTATCAGTTTTTTAAAGAAAGGTATTTTAATTAAAATAGCTGTGAAAATTAAACCTGCTAAAAAAACTAAAATTTCTAAAATTATAACACTGCATATAGGGTGCATAGCTGTTATAAAATTTAGTTTATATAACCTTGAAGTAATAGCAGGAATAAAATAATCTGATATTAAATATATGCCGAAAGTGCATTTTGATATGAAACTAATAATTTTATTATCAAAGTTAAAATAACATTTTGCAAGATAAAAAATAGCGATAGATGGTGCAGTAATTGTTATAAAACTTATATTATCAAAAAATAAATATCTGCGTGAACTTTCGATATATACAAAATAAGTACCTAAAGTTGAAAGAAAAGTGCATAAAAAGAAAGTTAATAGCGAAAGTGTGACATAATTTTTGTTATATACGAAATATTTATTGATAAAATAGCCAGATATAAAAAGTCCTGTACTTGTTGTAAAAAGACTAAAATCAAGGTCGGAAGAATACTCAAATATAGGAAAATAATGAGTGAGTATAGGCATTGTTCCTAAAAAGATAATAGAAATAAAAATATAATGCAAAAAATCAGTTTTACTCATTACTTTGCACAGTTTTTGCAAAAAAGGCAAAGCGATTAATATTCCTAAATATAGATATAAATACCAAAAAGCACCTGTAATATTTTTAGAATAAATTGAATTTATAAAACCTATTAGAGAAAAATTAAGCAAACCTACACTTTTTATATAATATATCGAAGAAAACATGATAATAACTAAAATTATTCTTGAAATACGCAAAAAATATTTTTGCAAAGAATCTGTTTTTTCTAAAAGAGTTACTCCAGAACACATTAAAAATAATGGTACTGCGATTTTAGAAACAAAGAAATACGTAACAGACATAAACCAAGTTAAAGATGGACTAATTGATAAAAAAATATCGCTATTTGTATGATTTACGATTACTAAAAAGCACGCAATTATTTTTAAAACATAAATATATGAGTATGTAGGGAGTTCTTTTGTAGTTTGCATGATATTCTCCTATAGTAGGTAGTTTGTTTTGAAAAAGTCAAAACCTACGGCTTTCCGTAGGTTTATAACATATTACGAAATAATTTCGACAATAAACTCACTAGCTGAGTCATAGTCATATGAAATTAAAAATTCTTTTATTTTTTTGATAGTTTCAATTTCATTTTTGTCCCACTTAAATTCCATAATTTCAGTTAAAACAACCTCGCAACGTTCGATATTCATACCGTCGAGTGCGTCTTGTAATTTTTTTAGAGATTCGTTGAAGAAATCCATATTTCCAACTTCTTTATTCGAACCACTGTAATCTTCTGCGAAATTTTCTAGTGCTTTGTGTATATTATCAAGCAAAATAGTCAAATCATCTAAAAATTCACGAGTATGCTGTTTAATATAAGTTATATCTTTTTTTGTAGAAGCATGTTCTAAGAGGCGTGCATTTTCAGAAATAGCAACTGCACCGATAGATAATGATGCACTTTTTAAAGCATGTACGTCAGTTTTATACTCAAGCAAGCTTTCTTTTTCAAAAGCTTCACGTGCTATGACCCACACCCTTGCCAACGCCG
>JAWXUO010000071.1:0-6953 GCA_044426355.1 Clostridia bacterium
ATTCAAAGTTACCAACGTTATCTATTTATTTTATCGACATCAATAGAAGAAACAACTTTTTCTTTTATCTTATTTAAGTCAACAGCTGGCGTTTTATCCTCAGCAGTTGTTTCTGTTTGAACAGTTTCAGTTTTTACAACTTCTTCTGTTTGATTTTGACCACAAAACTTACAAAACTTTACGCCGTCATCTAAGTTTTGGTCGCATTTAATACATTTCATTTTTTTACTCCTTTATATATATCAAAATTTAAACACAATACATATATTGTACACTTATCAGTATGTTATGTCAACATTTTTCGACAATTATTTACTATACTTTTAATTTATTTTTACACATATTTTTTTAAAGTTTTATGATTATATAATGTATGCTTAATATATTTAAAGTATTCTGTTGATAAATTTATTTATAAATTACTAATAATTAATTGACATTATCATTAATAAAGGGTAAAATATAAGTAATGAAGTTATTTCTAAAAATATACATATAATATGTTTAGAAATTATAATTTTTTTACGAATTATGGAGGGGTAAAAATGGCAGAATTTCAAAAATTTAATTTTAAATCAATCGATGAACTATCATCAAAAATAGGTGAACTAGGTGTAACAATTCCTTTAACTGAGGATTTTGACATACTAAAACAACCACTTAAAGTAGGGAATAAAATAGCTCCAAACCGTTTAGCTATTCTTCCTATGGAAGGTTGCGACTCAAACCCTGATGGTAGTCCATCAGAGCTAGTTATTAGACGTTACAATCGTTTTGCAGCAGGTGGTGCTGGTCTTTTATGGTACGAAGCTTGTGCTGTTGTTCCTGAAGGTAAAGCAAACCCATTACAAATGATGCTTACTGAAGAAAACAAAGAAAGCTTTAAAGCTATGCTTGTATCTGCAAATGAAGAAGCTAAAAAATATAATGGCGAAAATCACACGCCAATAAGCATTGTTCAACTTACACACTCTGGTAGATACTCAAGACCTGTAGATGTTCCTGCACCTTTAGTACCTCAAGCAGACCCACTTTTAGACCCTCGTGTAGGGCGTACTGAAAATGACCCTGTTGTTACTGATGAATACTTAGACAGCTTAGTTGAAAAATATGTTAAATCTGCTATTTTAGCTAAAGAAGTAGGTTTTGATGGCGTAGATATAAAATCTTGTCATAGATACTTAATGTCAGAAATTTTAGCAAGCCACACTAGAGAAGGCAAATACGGTGGTTCTTTTGAAAATAGAACTCGTCTACTTCTTACAATTATTAAAGAAGTACGCAAAGCTGTTGGAGATGACTTTATCGTAGCTTCTCGTTTCAATGTATATGATGCACACCCATATCCATATGGTTTTGGTGTTGATAAAAACGACGAAAAAGTTGCTGATTTTACAGAACCTGAACAACTTGTAAAATTAATGATTGAAGCAGGGGTAGACCTTTTAAGTAGCTCTGCTGGTAATCCATATTATAGATTCCCAAATGTTGGTCGTCCTTTCGATATTCCAGTTTTAGGTGCTGAAATACCATCAGAACACCCACTAGAAAGTGCTGAAAGATTATTTAGTCTTACAGAAAAAATTCAAAAAGTAGCAGGCGATATTCCTGTTATCGGTAGTGGATACACTTGGTTCCGTCAATTTATGCCACAAGTTGGTAGTGCAAACGTTGCTCAAGGTAGAGTTTCGATGGTTGGTTTAGGGCGTAGTGCTTTTGCATATCCAGAAGCTCCTCGTGACCTTTTTGAAAAAAATGAATTTGTAGCAAACAAATGTTGTGTTGCTTGTTCAAAATGCACTCAAATCATGCGTGACCACGGTAGAACTGGTTGTGTTATTCGTGATAGCAAAGTATACGGACCTTTATTCAAAGAAGCACGTGAAAGTGCTCACTAATTTACATATAAATTAAGGAGTTTTATTATGAAACCTAAAATTATATCTCTAAATACTGTTGTCGTTGGAACTGGTGCTTCTGGTTTTAACGCAGCAGATAGACTTTTTTCATACGGTCAAAAAGATATTGCTATAGTTACAGACCATGTTTTAGCTGGTACATCAAGAAATACAGGCTCTGATAAACAAACATATTATAAATTAACTCTATCAGGCGATGAGCAAGATTCTGTTGCAAGCCTTGCAGAAAATTTATTTAGTGGTGGCTGTGTAGATGGTGATATAGCTCTTTGCGAAGCATCTCTTTCAGCTATGAGTTTTTTAAAACTTTGTGATTTAGGTGTGCCTTTCCCTGTAAATCGTTATGGCGAATACATAGGCTACAAAACAGACCACGACCCTCGTCGTCGTGCAACTTCTGTAGGTCCATACACTAGCAAAAAAATGACAGAATGCTTAGAGCAAGCTGTAAATGATAAAAACATTACTATATATGATGGCTACCAAGTTGTATCTATCCTTGTAAAAGACAACAAAACTCAAGGTTTAGTATGTTTAAACATAAAAAATCCTAACGAGCCAGAATTTGTAATTATAAATTGTACTAATGTTATTTATGCAACAGGTGGCCCTGCTGGAATGTATGCAGATTCTGTTTTCCCACATGGTCATTTTGGAGCAACCGGACTTGCTTTAGAATCTGGTGTTATCGGTAAAAACCTAACAGAATGGCAATTTGGTTTAGCATCTATTAAACCTCGTTGGAATGTTTCTGGAACATATATGCAAGTTTTACCAAAATTTATATCTACAGATAAAGACGGAAACGACAAAAAAGAATTCTTAAACGACTTTTTTGAAGATGAAACAGGGGATATGCTATCTAAAATATTCCTAAAAGGCTATCAATGGCCATTTGACTGTAGAAAAGTTTCAGACGGTTCGTCGATTATAGATATTTTAGTTTATATCGAAACTTATGTAAAAGGCCGTAGAATTTTCCTTGATTTTAGAGAAAATCCTAACGATTTAGAAATTCCTTTTAAAGACATGGACCAAGAAGCTCTAGAATACCTAGAAAAAGCAGGTGCAACTTTTGGAAAACCTATCGACAGACTTCTTCATATGAACAAACCTGCAGTAGATTTCTACCTTGATAAAGGCGTTGATTTAACTACAGAACCACTAGAAATTGCTCTTTGTGCACAACATAATAACGGTGGACTTTCTATAGATAAATGGTGGCAAACTAATATCGACGGATTTTTTGCAGTTGGTGAAGTTTCTGCAAGCCATGGTGTTTATCGCCCAGGTGGTAGTGCTTTAAACGCAGGTCAAGTAGGCTCTACTCGTGCTGCTCAGTTTATTTCTAAAAACAAAGCCGAAAAACCACAAGATGAAGAAACTTTCTACAATAACAACAAAAATAAAATCGACGAAGTTATAAATCTTGCAAAAAATATTACATCTACTGACGGAAATGTTCAAAAACTTTGGAACGAAAGTTCTTCTGATATGAGCAAAGTTGGTGGTGCTATTCGTAATAAAGAAAGCATTGATAATTTAACAAAAACAGCTCTTTTAAAACTTCAAAACTTTGAAAAAGATGTAAAAGCTAAAACTACAACCGAATTATCTATCGCATTTAGATACAAAGACGCTTTAATTTGCCAATATGTATACCTAAAAGCTATGAGTGATTATATCGAAAAAGAAGGTAAAAGTAGGGGTTCTGCTCTTTATACAGACAAAAACGGCTTTAAACCATATGATAAATTATCTGATACTTTCACATATTCTTTAGAAGATGGTAAACTTATGAATGTTATTCAAGAAGTTGTGTTAGAAAATAACGAATGTAAATTCTCGTGGAGACCCGTGCGTCCTATTCCAACTGAAGATGATTTCTTCGAAAATGTATGGCGTAAATTCCGTGAAAATGGCAACATTTATTAAATAAATACATAAAAAGGAAGGTAAACATTATGAGTAATAAGCTAAACATTACAATTCGTGATATAGAAGTTGTATCTACGAATTTAATCGGCAAAAACAATACCTTTGTAAAAGTTTTAACGAGCGACCCTGACATTTATGGTTATGGGTGTGCTACTTTTGCTTTTAGAAATAGAGCTGTTGAAGTTTATATAAACGATTATTTAGCACCTCTCATTATCGGTAGAAATGTTGATAATATCGAGGATTTATGGCAACTTATGAACAATAACGGCTATTGGAGAAATGGCCCTATTTCTAACAACGCAATTTCTGGTGTAGACCAAGCATTATGGGATATTAAAGGCAAAATCGCAGGACTTCCTGTGTATAGCTTACTTGGTGGTAAATCTCGTCAAGAAATCCCAGTATATAGACATGCTGATGCTGTTGATTACAATGCTGTATGCGAAAAAATCGACCAATTTAAAGAAGACGGGTGTCGTCACTTCCGTATTCAAAAAGGGATTTATGGTGGTATGCCAACAAACTTAAATATCCCAAAAAACTCTTTTAATGGTGAATATTTCTGCGTGGACCAATACACAAATGATACTTTGCAACTTTTTGAAGATATTCGTTGTAAATATGGTTACGATATTAACTTACTACACGATAGCCACGAAAGATTTACTCCTATCGAAGCTATTAACTTTGCAAAAGCTCTCGAAAAATATCGTTTATTCTTCCTTGAAGATATTTTATCGCCAGAACAAGGCGAATGGTATAAAATGCTTAGAAGTCAAACTTCTACGCCAATTGCAATAGGCGAACTTTTCAATAATCCAAAAGAATGGGATTACCTAATTGCAAACAGACTAATAGACTACGTTCGTGTACACATTAGTCAAATCGGTGGTTTAACACCAGCTCGCAAGCTTGCAATTTATGCAGAGCAATTTGCAATTCGTACTGCGTGGCATGGTCCATCAGACACAAGCCCTGTAGGTCACGCTGTAAATGTTCATTTAGGACTTGCATCGCATAATACAGGTATCCAAGAGTGGACAGGTGGCATGGATAAACCAATTTTACAAGAAGCTTTCCCTGGAATGCCTACGGTTAAAAACGGCTATGTATCTGTTTCTGACAAACCTGGTTTAGGAATCGAAGTTGATATGGAAGTTATTAAAAAACACCCACCAACTCACGATGTTCCTCTTTGGACACAAACAAGACACGTTGACGGCACTGTGTGTACGCCATAAAAATACTATAAAATCCTCATTCCCAAAAAGGTTTGGGGATTTTGCCTAATTAAAAAGGAGAAAATTTATGATATATTCAGGACTTGTAACTGCAACATTTCGTGATTTAGACGCAGAACAAATCGTAAAACTTTGCAAAGAAGCTGGCATTGAGTCTATCGAATGGAGCTCTGATGTCCACGTTAAAAAAGGCGATATAGAACACGCAACTTACGTAAAAAATTTGTGTGACGAACATAATATAGCTGTCGCATCGTATGCTACATATTACACTCTTGGACAAAATGAAGATGTCGAAAAAGAATTTGATTTATATGCACAAGTAGCAAAAGTTTTAGGCACAAAATTTCTACGTGTTTGGGCTGGTAAAGTAGATACGAAAATTATTTCAAAAGAAAAAAGAGATGCTCTAATCGATGAAGCAAACGTAATCGCTACACTTGCAAAAGAGCAAGGTTTAATTTTATCTTATGAATATCACCACGAAACTTTGACCGAAACTTTAGAATCTACTGAGTATTTACTAAATAATACTCACAATACCATGACCCACTGGCAACGTCCATATGGAAGCACTTTTGAATTAAATATAATGCAAATTAAAACTCTTAAAGATGATATTAAAAATTTCCATGTAAATAATGCTCATTCAAGAGGGAATTATCAACTTTTAGAAGAAATAATAGATGAATGGGTAAGCTATCTTAAACTAGTTAAAGACGAAGAAAGAGATATTTACGCTTGTCTTGAATTTGCAAAAGACAAAAGTATCATAAGCTTTTTAAAAGATGCAAAAGCTTTAAAAGAAATTTTGGTAAAAGTTTATGAATAACAAAAAATTCGATGGTATACACCTTTTTACAGATGTGGACGGAACTCTAGCATCGGTTCATGATGAAATTCCAGAAAAAAACATAGAAGCTATAGATTATTTTACAAAAAATGGTGGAACTTTTTCTATCGCAACTGGTAGATATTTAGGCGATATTTCTATACTCGAAAACCTAAATATAAACGGTTTGTCTATTTTAAACAACGGAGCTTGTGTATATGATTTTATTAATAAAAAAATAGTTAGTTCATCTGCATTACCAGAAGAAGCTATCACACCGTTGCTCGATTTTTGCAAAAAAAATGAAAAATTAGGTCTTTTAATAGTAAATGACGACGGCTATATCGTTCCTATTATAGATGATATTGACCGACCAATTTTTAATGCAAGATACGCAATTCGCAATATTTCAGAGCTTGAATATCCATATTATAAACTTTTAATTGTTGCTACAACAAATATTTTAAACGTTATAGAGGACCTTAAAAAATGTAATATTGCAAACGTGGATTTTGTTCAATCAGGACCTGAAACTATAGAAATTGTGCCTAAAAACGTTAGCAAAGGGGACACTTTTCTTAAAATTTGCAAAGAAAATAATATACCAAAAGAAAATACATATTTCGTAGGCGATAGTTTTAATGATATTACTATGATGCAAAATGCTGGTTTCTCAGCTTCTATGTCAAAGGCTCATGATATTGTAAAATCTCATGCAAATATTGTTATTTGTGACTTTTTAGACGGTTCTATCTATCATATGGTAAAATTAATAGAAGAAAAACTAAATAATTAGTATTTCAAGATACAAAAAAGGGCTGTGTTTCTATCAGCCCTTAAATATGTATGAACATTTAATTTTTTTCGTATTTGTTAATGCATTTACATGTTTTAAAATTATGTAAGTTTGTCAAACATATTGGACAAATTTCTCAGAAAAAAATTCCAAAGGGGAAAGCCAAGCAAGAGGACGCATAGGTCTGTTATTAGAGTATTTATTGTGAACGGCAAGTTGTTTAG
>JAWXUO010000072.1:0-6829 GCA_044426355.1 Clostridia bacterium
GTTACTTTATTTTAACAGAAAATCCTTTTATTGTGGACTTTTTTATGTGTTCAATTTGATTATACAATTAACCGTTTATAAAAAACAAAACATAAATGCGTCCACATTAAGGTGGTCGAGATTTTTAATACCGAAAGGCTTAAATCGCTGTCACAACAGTGAAAATCTATTTTAAATTTTGAAAAAATTCAACACAATCATAAAGGTAAAACTAAAAATTTCTATAAAAAAACCGACTGTTAAAAAGGAATTTTCAACAGTCGGAATAACTGACATACGTCGGTTATTTTTTAAAATATATATTTTAAATTATCTAAATCTATTATAATTTATCAAGCACCCTGCTTTTACGATAGATTTTTCGTCAGCTGTCATATCTTCGATATAAAGCGTGATTTCTTTGATTTCTTTTCCTAAAACATAAGCTTTTATGTTTGTCATGTCAGAATCTAAAGCCTTAATTACATTTGGTACATAAATATAGTCATCTACATCAAAATTTGGAGTTTCTTTCATTTGGAAAGGCAACATTCCCCAGTTCATAACATTTGAACGGTAGCGTTTTGTTGCATATTCTTCACAAATATTTGCAAGCCCACCTATAACTCTTTGGCAAGAGGCAGCTTGTTCACGAGCAGAGCCATCACCTGGTTTTTTACAGTAAATCATACTACCGATTTCGATGTCTTCTTGCTTAACATCTGGTGAGATTTTTTTGATAGAATCAAATATTTCTTGAAGTTTTGGTTCAATTTCAACTGGATTTTTACCTGCAACACGAGCTTTTTCTAAAATATCAACTTTTTTAGAATTAGGCACATATTTAGGGTCACGACGAGATAAAGTAAATTCTGCAAGCCCTATTGGATTTGAACGGTAAGAAGAAGTTTCGCCTGATGGAATAAGTTCATCTGTTGTTGTAACTTCGTCCATTATTTTTGAGCAGACTTTTAGTAAAATATTTTCAGTTAATTTTGTCATTTCTGGCCAGTCTTTGATATTTGGTCCATAAATTAACTCAGCACCTTTTACTGGATTTTTGTATCCATTATAAACTCTTGATTTGTAAGACGAATCATCAAAAGTATATTCTGGAACAACATATCCATCGGCATATTTTTCTGCAGAAGTTAAAATACCACCGTTTGCAGATGTTGCAGCAACCGAGCGAGCGTCCATTAGAGCAACTGCCGATAATTGACCTACACCAGGTTTAGAACCCTCTCTACTTGGGAAGTTTCTAGTTGCGTGGCGAACACTTAAAGTGTTGTTTGCAGGAGTATCTCCAGCACCGAAACAAGGTCCACAATATGCAGTTTTTAGGTTTGCCCCTGCTCCCATAAGCGTTGCGATTGCACCATTTTTCACAAGCTCCATATACACAGGTTGCGAAGATGGATACACTGATAAAGTATATTCTTGGTTACCAGTAGATGCATTTTTAAGGATATTTGAAGCTTCCATAATATTAGAATATGTACCACCAGCACACCCTGCAATAATTCCTTGTTCTACGTGCAGTTTACCGTCATGGATTTTATTAGTTAGGTTAAAATCAATTTTAGCATCGCCTACAAAATCGTAAGCTTCTTTTTCTACAGTTCTTAAAATATCTGCTAAATTATTGTTTAAAGCGTCTATTTCGAAAACATTACTTGGGTGGAAAGGAAGTGCAATCATTGGTTTTATTTTTGATAAATCAACATAGACCATACCGTCGTAGTATGCAACATCAGCAGGTTTTAATTCTTTGTAGTCATCGCCTCTGCCGTGTGAAGTTAGATATGCTTTTGTATCATCATCTGTAGCCCAAATAGATGTAAGACAAGTTGTTTCGGTAGTCATAACGTCGATACCGTTTCTGTAGTCTGTATACATATTTGAAATACCAGGGCCTACAAATTCCATAACTTTATTTTTAACATAACCATTTTTGAAAACTGCACCAATAATTGCAAGTGCAATATCTTGTGGACCTACTCCTGGATTTGGTTTTCCGTCTAAATAAACACCAACAACATCAGGATATGATACATCATAAGTATCTTCTAAAAGCTGTTTTACAAGCTCTCCACCACCTTCGCCGATAGCCATTGTACCCAATGCACCATATCGAGTATGTGAGTCTGACCCTAAAATCATTTTTCCACAACCAGCCATCGCTTCACGCATATATTGGTGAATTACAGCGATATGTGGAGGCACATAGATACCACCATATTTACGAGCAGAAGAAAGACCGAAAACGTGGTCATCTTCGTTTATTGTGCCACCTACAGAACATAGTGAGTTGTGGCAATTTGTAAGTATATATGGTACAGGAAATTTTTCCATACCAGATGCTTTTGCAGTTTGAACAATACCTACAAAAGTAATATCATGTGATGCCATAGCGTCAAATTTTAGCTTTAGTTTTTTCATATCATTTGACGAATTATGAGCTTCTAAGATAGAATAAGACATAGTACCTTTATAAGCACTTTCTTTTGTTACCTCGCCTTTTCCTTGAATTCCACTTGCGTTTGTTACAATTTCAGTGCCATTTACTAAATAAACGCCACCGTCATACAATTTTACCATAAAAATCTCCTTTATATAATCATTTAATTTAAATCTAATTATGTGCTTTTGTTAAAGCGTTTACACCTTTTTTTGTTTTAATATAGAAAATAACGCATAGAATTATTTCTATAAAAGTAGACGAAGGTGTTGCAAGACCGATTAAGAAAAGCGTAGTGTTTGGAAGTGTACTAAAAAAGTACGCTACAGGTATTCTTATAAATACAGCTCCTAGTACAGATTTTACCATAACAAAAGATGTGTCCCCACAACCGTTGAAAAAACCTGCAAAAGAGAACATAATAGCAACTAAAACGCAGTCTATTGCGTATGATTTTAAATAAGTTAAAGCATATTCTGTAATTAAAGGGTCGCTTGTGAAAAATCTTGTGAAAATTTGTCCGTGGAAAAATCCAAGATAGCCAGTGACGATACCAAATGCCAAAGAAAGAGATATACTTATAAATAAACCTTGTTTTGCACGAAGAAATTTGTTTGCTCCAATATTTTGAGCCGTAAAAGCAGATAATGCCTGCGAAAAAGCTTGTGGCACAACCATTATAACAGCTGAAATTTTAACACAAATACCGACTGCTGCCGACTGAGAAACACCATAATTATTTACAATTGCAGTAATGCATAAAAACGAAAAAGTTACAAGATATGATTGCATAGCAACTGGAAAACCAAGTTTTAAGATATTTTTAATGTATCTTTTATCATAATAAATATCTTTTTTTGTAATTTTAAAAGGCAAATCCCTTTTGCTCATTAAATATACAGAAAGAAAAACGCTACTAGCTTGAGCAACAACAGTTGCAATACCAGCACCAGAAGCTCCCATGTTTAGACCCATAACTAAAATTAAATCTAAGATGATATTTAAAATACAAGCTATAAAAACGGTTAATAAAGGTGTTTTAGAGTCCCCTAAACCACGGAAAATACTGCCAATTAAATTATAAAAAACAATAAAAATTGTACCAATACCAGAAATTACTAAATAATTTCGTGTTTGCACAAAAGATTCTTCAGGAGTTTGCATTATAGAAACTATTGGTGTATTAAAAAACAAAATAAACAACGTAACAGCTAATGCGATAGTTGAAAATAAAGCAAGACTCACGCCGATTACACGAGAGGCACTTTCAGACTGTTTTGCTCCTATATATCGACCTACTAAAATCGTAGTACCCATGGATAACCCTGTACATAAATTTGTAATAGATAGCATTATTTGGCTACCGACAGTTACACCTGACAAATCAGCAACACTTGAAAATTGACCAACAATAAGTAAATCGACTGTTCCATATGTAGCTTGTAAAAGTATAGTTAGCATTATAGGAAACATAAATTTTACAAGATTTTGAAAGACACTTCCTTCAGTTAAATCAAGTTTTTTATTCATTTTAATATGACCTCATTAATAATTTTATATCACTTTATTATATACTTTTAATTGGTTTTTGTCAATATAAATCAACTTTTGGAATTAAGGCAATACCTCATAACTATAATAGTTAAATTTGCAAAAAAGTTGACTATTAAGGCATGAGCTGTTAGTTGTGAGGTATTGCCTTAAGTTAAAATGACGATTATATTAAAAGAATATTGACTTTTTTTGTTAAATATGTTATAATTTATTGTACATTAGTGTATATGATTTATGAAAAGAGGAATGATTTATGAGAAAAGTTTTACTAGGCAGAACTGGTATTGAAGCAACTTGTCAGTCTTTTGGAGTATTGCCACTTCAAAGAACTGAAATGTCAGAAGCAGTAAAAATTTTACAAAGAGCGTATGAAGGTGGAATAAATTTTTATGATACAGCTCGTGCATACTCAGATAGCGAAGAAAAAATAGGTAATGCATTTACTCCTTCTATGCGTGAAAAAATATTTATTGCGACTAAAAGTAACAAAACAACAAAAGATGCAGTTTTAGAAGAAATACAAACAAGTTTAAAACTTTTAAAAACCGACTACGTAGATATTTTACAAGCACATAATCTAAAAGCAACTATAGATGTAGAAGATGAAAATAGTGCTTATGGTGCATTAATAGAAGCAAAAAAACGTGGATATTGCCGTTACATAGGAATAACCAGCCACCGTGCAGGTGTTATAACAGAAGGTATCGAGTCTGGATTATATGATACTGTGCAATTCCCTATGTCATATTTATCAGACGATAGCGATTTATCTATTGTTAAACAAGCACAAGATAAAAATATTGGTTTTATCGCAATGAAAGCACTTGCAGGAGGAGCTATTACATCAGGTAAAGCAGCAGCTGCATTTATGGAAGCACACCCATGGATTTTACCTATTTGGGGTGTTCAACATATGCACGAAATCGAAGAATTTATTGAATTTGGCAAAAATCCACCAAAACTTAGCGACCCTGATGTTGCAAAAATTATTGAAACAGACAGAGTAGAACTTGCAGGAAATTTCTGTCGTGCATGTGGATATTGCAAACCTTGTACTGTTTGCCCAGATATGGAAATGAATGTTACAATGAGAATGCCACTTAATATAAAACGTGCACCTGTTAAGAATTTTATAACAGAGCATTATCAAAAGCAAATGAAAATGATAGAAGAATGTATAGACTGTGGAGCTTGTAAAAAACGTTGTCCATATGGTTTAGATATACCTACTGTACTTCGTGAAAACCTTGAGTCATACAAAGAAACTTGTTCATCTTTAGGAATAGCATTTTAAAATTTAACAAACCAACCTCTTAGTAGGTTGGTTATTTTTTTGAAAAATAGCGTTAGATGAGTTTGGTTTAATTTTTTTGCAAACAAAAACCACCCAAAGGGTGGTTTAATATTTTAGGAAATAATTTCATATTCAAAATTACGAAATAAAATCTTTGTTCCAACATTAATATTATCTGGTAGAAGAAATATAGCTGTAGGATTTTCGTTTCCTTGTTCGTCGATTAAAATCGCATAATCTCCAGATATATTTTTAACTATGTACAAAATCTCTTTCATAGCATTATCTAGCAATTAGGTATATTGTGTAGCCTACATACATAAGTACATACATAATACCAAATTTACGATTCATTTGACCTGTTTTACCTATTGCAAAAGTAGTTATAGCTACAAATAATAAGAAAATCAAGTCATATATTGCAGAAGGATCTGTAGTTATTGGGCAAATTAAAGATGTTACACCTAAATTTACAAATATATTAAAAATATTTGCACCAACAACATTACCTATCGCAATATCCGTTTCGCCTTTTTTAGTTGCTATTACAGATGTTATAAATTCAGGTAGCGAAGTACCAACAGCAACAACTGTTAAACCAATTAAAGCTTCTGATAAGCCGAATAACACAGCAATTTCTGTAGCACCAAAAACAGCGATTTGACCACCACCGATTATAAAAGCAAGACCAAAAACTATGTAAACTAAAATTTTCATAGGGTTATTAGTCATTTCTACTTCGTCGTCTACTTCATCATTTTTGTTTTTTAAAGCAGATTTTACTTGCAAATAGAAAACTACACCGTATAAAGCAAGTAAAAGAAGTGCGTCTAAACGAGAGATATTTCCATCTATCAAAACGAACGCCATTACAGTTATAATACTTATGATAGATGCTGTTAAGTCACGGTTTATAAGTTCTTTTTCAATTAAAATAGGTGCAACTATAGCACTTGCCCCAAGCACCATTAAAAGATTGAAAATACTTGAACCTACGGCATTACCTACAGAAATATCGCTAGAACCATTTAACGCAGCTGTAATACTTACAGCAAATTCAGGTGAGGAAGTACCAAAAGATACAATAGTTAGACCTATTATTAAACTTGGTACTCCTAATTTTTTGGCAAGACTTGAAGCTCCCGATACAAATTTATCTGCACCGATAATCAACATTACAAATCCCACGATTACATAAACAAAAGACATAATTCCCCTTCTCTTTCTAGGCATAAAAAAAACAAGCCCCTTATTGCCTTTTAACAACAAAAGTCTTGCTACTTTCAAAATGCACCGAATTGCTATAAGCAATCGTGATGACGATGCATTTCACGATAAACGTGAGCTACTCCCTTTTTTATAATTATACAATATTATAGATTATATGTCAACAATTAATTTTAAAACATGTAAATGCATTTGTGTAAGTGTATAATACATATTGGACAAAAAATAAAAAAAGAAAGATAATACAAAATCTGTTATAATAGAGTAACAACACACAACCATACAGAAAAGGAATTATCTTTCATGAATAGTAT
>JAWXUO010000020.1:0-33525 GCA_044426355.1 Clostridia bacterium
TGCGTAAGAAATCGTTACAGTATTGCCAGAAACTGTATAAGAAACTGCGTTATTTACCGTACTATTTACCGAAATCGTGTAGTTTATAGCCTTAAAAGTTGCAGAAATAGTTACATCGCCTATAGGCATTATAAACTCATTATCTGTCACTGTAATCGGTTTACTATCGCTATCTAAAACAGTGATTGTGTCTAAAACATAACTAGAATTTGGTATCGCAGTTACAACAACAGTTTCGCCTGCTTTTGCAACAGAATTTACAGAAATTGCACCATTTCCGTCATTTGTTGACGTAATATTGTAGTTTTCAGCCGTGAAAATTGCAGAAATTGACACAGCAGAGCTTGGCATTACAAACGTATTGCCTGACATAGTAACTAAATTGCCGTATTCATCTATAACAATTACCGAGTGCAGACTGTAGCCATCACTTGGAGTTGACGAAATCGTCACTGTATCACCTAAAATAGCGTAATTATTTGTTGCATCAACCGAAATCGTGCCATTTTCCGTGCTAGATAGTGTAATATATTGAGAAATTGCTTTGAATTCTGCTTTAATTGTAGAATTTTGTGTTAATGTGAAACTTGTGTCGCCTTTATTTAAAGCTACATTATTCACATAAATTGTGTCTAATTCGTACCCAGTATTAGCCGATGTGATGAAGTTTACAGTTTCGCCGTTTGTTGCGATATTTTTGTCAACCGACAATGTACCATTTAAAATCGTGCTATCTATAGATACTGTGTATTCTGTCACATCTTCAACGAAAACTGCGTCAATTGTAACGTCAGAGCTTGGCATTGCGAACGTTCCGTCATTATTTACGGTAATTTCGTTGCCATTTTCGTCTAAAACTGTGAAAATATATAATTTATAGCCCGAACTTGGTGTCGCAGTCAATGTTACTGTATCGCCATTTACAACATATGTAACAGAGCCATTATCCGAACTATTTACATCTATAGAATACAAAATTTCTTCAAAAACTGCAGAAATCGTAACATTTCCGTCAGGCATTGTAAAGCTTCCGTTTTTAACAACATCAGAAGTTATATCATGGTCAACGCCATTTATAGTTATTTTTTCAAGCACATATCCTGAATTTGGAGCGACAACTAAATTCACAGTATCTTTGTAATTTCCAGTTGTTTTATTCGCCACAACTTGCCCATTTGCGATAGTTCCAACCGTAATTGTATGACTTTTTGCAACAAAAATCGGTGTAATTGTTACATTTGAGTTCGGCATTGTGAACGAATTTGAAGTTACCGTTACATTTTCGCCGTATTCATCTAAAACAACATACGAGCGAAGTTCGTAGCCAGTGTCAGCCGATGGAGTTAGTGTTACTGTATCGCCATAAGTTGCATAATTTGTTGGGAAATCCGTTACAATCGTACCATTTTCGGTATCATTTAACGTCATATAGTGCGAAATTTTCTCAAAATTCGCCGTTATTGTAACATCTTCTGCTGGCATTGTGAAAGTTGTTGTGCTAAGGTCTGTAATTACATCGCTGCCTATTTTTAAAGATTCTAGTTCATACCCAATTGTTGGTATAACTATAAACGTAATTTTGTCGTTTTCATTCGCCGAAACTCTATCTAAAAGTATCGTTCCGTTTGTGATACCATCAGCTAAAGTTACATCATATTCTGCCTCTGCTTCTGCTACAAATGTAGCATTTATAGTAACTTTTGAGCTTGGCATTGTAAATTTATCACTCGTTACAGTAAGTTGGTTGCCGTTTGCATCTAAAACTGTTAAATCGTGTAAAATATATCCTTTTGTTATGCTCGATTCATACGAAATTGTTACTGTTCCACTATTATTTACAGCAGTAACAGCACCTGAAAGTGTACTATTTACTTTAATTTCATATGTTATAGCTTTAAAAGTTGCCGAAATAGTTACATCTCCACTTGGCATTGTAAACGAATTATCTACTACTGTAATCGCTTTATTATCGTTATCTAAAACAGTGATTGTGTCAATTTCATAACCAATATTCGCTCTCGGTGTTATTGTTATCGTTTCGCCTTTTTGAGCAACATCTTTATTTGTAAGTAATATGCCATTTCCGTCATCAGATAAATTAATATCGTAGTTTTCTGCCGAGAATATCGCAGAAACTGTAACGCTACCGGAAGGCATGACAAATTCACCGTCTGTAACGGTTACATTTTTTCCATATTGGTCTAAAACTATTAAAGTATGTAATTCATATCCAGAATTTTCAGTTGGTTTTGCTGTAATTTTTACAATATCGCCTAAATTTGCGTAATTTTTATCGACAGTAACAGTCCCATTATCTACGCTATTTATTATTACTTCATAATTTATTTTAGTAAACTCAGCATAAATAACAGCGTTTTCGTCGCCCATTGCAAAAGATGTGTCTTTAACATCTAAAACATCGTTATTAACTTTTAGGCTAGTTAGTTCGTACCCCACATTTGGGTAAAAAATCATAGAAACTGTATCGCCAGTTTTTGCAACTGTTTTATCAATTTCTACTGTACCATTTCCTGCTAAAGTTGCAGTATCTACAGTAATTGCATACTCAGAAACACCACCTGAAGCAAACGTACCTACGATAGTTACATCAGAATTTGGCATTACAAAAGTATTGTCTGGTTTAACTTCGATTTCCTCGCTTTTACTATTTAAAACAGTTATCGTTTGTAATCCATATCCATCTTTTGGCGTGATATTTAAAATAACATTTTCGCCGTAATTCGCTGTAGAATCTGCTGTAATTGTACCATTTTCGCTAGAATTTACAGTAATTTTATAGTCTATAAGTTCGTATGCAACTGTTACTGTAACATTCGAGCTAGGCATTGTAAATGTATTGTTTTCAGATACTGTAATAGGTGTGTTTGAGCCATCTACAGCAGTTATGCTAGAAATTTTATACCCATCATCAAGTGATACTACAAGCGAAATTTCATCGTCCATATGTGCTGTAGTTTTGCTACTTATAACTTGACCATTCGCCGTTACACTGTTTATTGTAATCGAGTAATCTTCATTTGTAAACACACCAGTTACTATAACATTTGAACTTGGCATTGTAAACGTGCCGTCTAAATTTACTGTTACATCTCTGCCGTATTCATCTACAGCAGTATATTTATTTATTTTATAACCAGTAGCTGGAGTTGGTGTAATAGTTACTGTTTCGCCAAATTTTGCCGAATTTTGTACAGATATTGTACCATTTACACCTGGGTTTACTGTAATAGAGTAGTCTGATGCTTTATATACCACATCTACAGTTGCGTCTGTATTTGGCATTACAAAATAATTTCCTGTTGTAATACCTACGCCGTTTAATGTTATAGTATCAAGTTCGTACCCCTCGTCAGGTGTTAAAATAAATGTTACAACTTCGCCCTCAACAGCTTGTGTTTTATCAAATTCTATAATGCCATTTGTTTGCGTTGATGTAATATTATAAAATTTTACATCTTGAATAAACAATACCGATACAGAAACATTTTTGTCAGGCATTGCGAATGTATAATTTACATCGTCTGTTGTATTTGTAGCAATTTCCGTTCCGTCTGTGTCTAAAACAACTACGCTTTGCACTTTATATCCAGTATCTGGCGTTAAAGTTAAAGTTACATCGACATTTTCGTCAGCTTTTGGCGTACTTGAAACTACTGTACCATTTGGACTTTCGTTTAATGTAATAAAATAATCCCCAATTTGTGCTTTAAAAACAGCAGAAATTGTAACGCTAGAATCTGGCATTGTAAATTGATTACCTACTACAGTAACTTCGTTGTTAGACCCATCTAAAACAGTTATAGATAGTAAATCATAATCGTCATATGGACTTGCTGTAATTGTTACTGTTTCTCCAGCATTTGCACGAGTTACATCTGTAGAAATTGTACCATATGTTGGAACAGAGCAAGTAATTGTATGCTCGCCAATAGCCTCGATAAATATAGCAGAAACTGTAACTTTCGAGTTTGGCATTGTAAATGTATTTGTATTTGATACAGTGAGTTCATTGCCCTCTGCATCTATAACATATAATGTATGTAATTTATATCCATCTGCTGGAGTTGCAACAAGTTGCACTGTGTTATTTTTACTAGCTTGTGCAGGTGTTGACGTAACCGTACCATTAGAACTGCTATTAATTACAACATCAAATACTTTTGCTGTAAAAGTTGCCATAACAGTTACATCTGTTTCAGGCATAACAAATTTATCGTTAATTACTTCTATATTCTTTCCACTCGCATCTGTAACAGTTAAAGTATCAATTTGATAATCTATGCTATCACTCATAACAGGAACTACAGTTAAAGATACTGTATCCCCTTCTTTTACTAAAGAACTGTTTACTATAACAGCACCTTTAGTTGAATCTATGCTACTACTTATAATTACGTTATTATATCCTGATTGAACTTTAAAAATTGCTGTAATAGTAACATCAGAATTAGGCATTATAAATCTATTATCAACTACTGCAATAGAGTTATTACTTGCATCTAAAACAGTTATATTATCAATTTCATATCCTGTAAAAGGTATTGCAGTAAGAACAACTTGCTCGCCTTCGTTTGCAGTACTTCTATTTGATATAAGCTTACCATTTGTTAAAGTTCCTACCGTAACTGTGTAGTCGCCATCTTGTACAGGTTCATCTGTAGATGCACCATCTACTGTAACATCATAAATAGACACATTAGAAGAATATTCTTCGCCATTTACAGTAGCACCTTCTACAAGTTCTACTTTGTTTGCATAGCCATCTATTGTTAAATCAGCATTTTCTACATTGTTTGTGATAACATTAAAATCACCTACTAATTCAAATTTTTCACCAGAATTAATCGTAACTTCGCCTATTGTATTACCGTATAAGTCTGTAGTTACGATAATTACATCGCCATCAACTTCCATAAGTGATACAGAAGTTGAACCAGTAGCTACAATACGTACCGTATCATCATTTTTAGAAACAACAACGCTACCATGAACCGTTACATTGTTAAAATATACAGAGTTTTCACCCCCACCTTTAACAATTATACTACCATCTACTGTAACGTTATTTATTATAACATCGCCTTCAGCAACGCCTTCAGCTATAATTAGATCGCCTTCGATATGCATATTTTCTAAGACTGCGTTTGAAGTATTAACAACAACATTTCCCGAAACATCTACAGAGTATAATTCGTTTGTATTTACATATAAATCAATTACTCTGTCTAAAATTACAATTAGTTCTGCACGAGTCATATTTTCAAGGGGTGCGAAAATATTTCCGTTTTTACCAACTAAAACACCACTGTCTACAAGGCATGCCACAGCAGACATAGCCCATGAGCTTATGTCATTATTATCTGCAAAACTTGTACCACTAAATCCAGTTGTATCTATGTGCATAGCACGACAAATTACAACTGCCATTTCTTGACGTGTAATAAGATCATTTGGACGAATATTACCATCATAACCTAAAATTATTTCGGCTTGGTTAGTTTTTAAAAGTGCGTCTGTATAAAGACTATCTCCAAGATCCGTAAATATATTTTCAGAAGAAAGCTGATAGCCCATAATATTATCTAATATTACAGCTACTTCCCCCCTAGTTATATTTTCATTCGGACCGAAATTACCATCATATCCACTAAGGATACCAAGGTTTTCCCATCTTTCGATAGAATCATTTGCCCAATGTGCTCCTGTATCATCAAAAACAGCAGATGTTTTTACTGTCGATGTAAGCGTGCTTAACAACATTGAACCTGTCAGCGATAATGCTATTACCTTTTTCATATTTTTTTCCCCTTTTTGTTTAATACTTAAATATGCATAACTTTCCCATATTAAATTAATTATACTCCTTTTTTCGCATAAAATCAATAGTTTATTCATATTTTTTTAGGGCAATTCCTCACAACTATAATAGTTAAATTTTTCGTTAATTTGCATAAAAATTACGTAGTAATACTTTCGTCTTGCAAGTGATTTTTGTTCAAAGTAACAGAAATTTAATAAAAAAGTTGACTATTAAGACGTTAGCCGTTAGTTGCGAGGTATTGCCTTAGTATAAAATCACTAAATTTCAACGTTTTTTTGTTCGTATATACAAAACTTTAAAAATATCTATAATAAAAGTTAATACTTACCATAAAAATTTCTTTACAAGACGAGTTAGCATATGCTATACTAGTATTAAATTTGTTTATAATAGCTTTTTATATAAACAATTAACTAAAAACCAATACTTACGGAGGAAAAATGAAAAAAATATTTTTAAGAATATTATCTGTTTTAGTACTTTTAATATCTTTTACCTTAGTTTTTTTATATGGTTGTGCATTTGTAGTTTACAAAAGCGATAATTATAAAAGTATAGATATTTTAACGCTTTCGCTACTAGAAACCAGTGCTGCAAAATTTGTACCAGGACTTTTTTTAAGTGATGAACAAATAGAACTTATTTTAATAGAAAACGCTGTAAACACATCTAATAAAATAACTGATGCTAGTTTAATCTCAATAGACCCTGAAAACATTGGTAAAGACCTTGAATTTATCGAAATATCAGGTGCAACTTTTAAAGGACGAATGATTATTATCCCAGACCCTAGTCGAGTTTATCTTGCTACACCTACGTGGGGTTTTAATTCATCTCAAGGTGGTATGACAGTTACAGAATTTATAGAGCGAGATGGTGCAATTGCAGGAATTAACGCTGGTGGATTTAGTGATAGCAAAGGAACTGGAAACGGTAGCAAACCTACAGGTTATGTAATTCAAAACGGCGAGATTACTTACGGCACTGAAAATACCGTTGACTGTGTTACAGGTTTTGACGAAAATTATAAATTAATAGTCGGAAGAATGTCTGCACAAGAGGCATTAGACATTGGTATAAAAGAGGGTTTTTGCTTTAATTTAGGCGACGTTAGTGCATTAATAGTTGACGGCGAGCCAGTATCAATTTCTGGAACAGGCTCTGGACTAAACCCACGTACTGCAATAGGACAAAAAGCAGATGGCACTATAATTTTGCTTTCTATAGATGGTCGCCAGGCACACTCTTTAGGTGCTGTATATCAAGATTTAATTCAAATTTTCTTGGATTATGATGTAATTAATGCATCAAATTTAGACGGTGGTTCATCATCTGTAATGGTTTATCAAAACGAAACAGTTTCGGTTTCTTCGTCTCTTTATGGCGAACGCAGTCTACCAACAGCAATTTTAGTAAAATAAAGGAGAACCCATGAAATTTACATTTAACAAATGCATGATATTTTTATCAATATTTCTATCTATTTTGTGTATTGTCGGGTGGACAAAGCTTGATAATTTTATTACCGAATTTGAAATGTCGCTTAATATACCAGCCGATACGTCTACAGTAGATATTGTAGAACACGACCCTATAACCGAAGATGAAATACAAAGATTTATGCTTTTATCAGAAGAAATTTCTACAAACTACGCAAAATTCACGAGTGACGACTTAGATTTTCGTGATATAAGTGGATATTTTGAAGATGGAAGCCCTATTTTAGAACTTTTAGAAAGCTACAACAGCAATCGTTACAACAGTCACGAAAGTTCTTATTTTGAAGATATTTCTGTTTCAACTCCAGTTATAGCAGAAAATGGCACTATAAAATGCGAAGCATCTTTTAATTATGTTGTAATAACAAAAGATGACACGCACAATTATCCGTCATCGTATATTCTTTATTTTAATAGAGATACAGAAAAAGTAACTTCTTTAGAAATGAACTAAAAGATATAATAAAAAACCACCCTTATGGGTGGTTTTCGTTTTCTAAAAGTTTATAAGTTAGGTTGAAAGTTTATTTACAAGTTTATTTACAAGTTTACGTTCAAGTTTAATGGACGAAAAATTTCGTCCATTGTTTCGTTTATAGTTGAATTTTTTTAAAATTCAATAGGTTTTTCGCTGTTTCGACAGCGATTTAAGACTTTCAGTCTTAAAAATCTCGCCTTTCTTCCGTGGACGCAATTTTAGGTGATTGCAAGTTTGTTTTCATATTTATGTGCAAGTTTATTATTGATTAACTTTATCGTTACCTAAAAATTCTTCCATAGTCGCACTTGATTTTTGATTTATATCAGCTCTTTTTATCAATGCTTTTTCTACAGTTTTAAGTATAATTTTAATATCTCCCACAAAAGTGATATTTTCGACATATTCTACATCATACTCAAATTTTTCTTCCCAAGAAATTGCGTTTCTGCCGTTAACTTGTGCAAGCCCTGTCAGTCCTGCTCGAACATCATGACGTTTTTTCTGTCTTTCGTTATATCGTGGCAAATACCTAACTAGTAATGGTCGAGGTCCTACAACGCTCATATCACCTTTTAAAATATTTATAAGCTCTGGTAATTCATCTAAACTCGTACTTCTAAGTGTTTTCCCAAATTTTGTTAGTCGAATTTCATCTGACAAAAGATTTCCATTTTCGTCTTCTTCATCAGTCATCGAGCGAAATTTATACATTTTGAATATTTTTCCGTCCTTACCTGGTCTATCTTGCGAAAAAATAACAGGAGAGCCAAGTTTAACACGCACTAAAAACGCCGTTATTAACATAATAGGACTTAATACAACAATTCCACAAAATGCCATTATTATATCAAGTGGTCTTTTAAAATATTTTTTATACATTAAAATAATCCTTTAATTATATTGCAAACTTTCATAAGTTGCTCATCAGTTAATTTTGTGTCAGATGGCAAACACAAGCCTTTTTCAAATAAATTTTCTGCTACATCTCCATTAGAAATAAAATCATATTTTGCAAAAACAGGTTGTTTGTGCATAGGTTTCCAAAGTGGTCTTGCCTCGATATTTTCTTTTTCTAAAGCTAAAATTATATCTAAAGGCTTTATTTTAGAATTTTTTAAAGTTATAGACGAAAGCCAACAGTTACATTCTAAAATATTTTCAACTGGCATCATTTTTATATCTTTTATTTCTTCAAAAGCTTTTTTATAAAACGAGTATATATATTGTTTTTTCGAAACTCTTTTATCTAAAACTTTTAATTGCCCACGGCCAATCCCTGCAACTACATTGCTCATTCTGTAGTTATATCCTACTTCTTTGTGTTCATAATGTCTTTCATTTTCTCTGCTTTGTGTTGCATAAAAAACTGCTTTTTTCATCATTTCGTCTGCATTTTCTGCATTAGAAACTAACATTCCACCACCCGATGTTGTAATTATTTTATTTCCGTTAAAGCTATAAATACCAAAATCACCAAACGAGCCTGTATATTTACCTTTATATTTCGTGCCTAAGCTTTCTGCAGAATCTTCTATCAAAATTGCATTATTTTTTTTACAAATAGCTGATATTTCGTCTAATTTAGCAGGTATTCCATATAAATTAACTGCCAAAACAGCCTTTGCATTAGGATATTTTAAAAATGCTTTTTCTAAAGCTTTCGGACACATATTCCAAGTATCAAGTTCGCTATCTATAAAAACAGGTGTTGCAGTTTGATATAAAATAGGATTTGCTGTAGCCGAAAAAGTTAGCGTTTGGCAAAAAACCACATCATCTTTATCTACATTTGCAAGCTTTAAAGCAAGGTGTATAGCAGATGTTCCAGACACTAAAGCAGTAGCGTTTTTAATACCCATTTTTAAGCACATTTCGTTTTCAAATTCGTTTACATTTTTACCTAAAGGTGCAATCCAATTTGTGTCAAATGCTTCTTTTATATATTCTTGTTCGTATCCCTCGTCGCTGATATGTGGCGAAGATAAGTAAATTTTCTCCATTTAGCAAGTTCTCCTATAATCGTTTATCATATTAATTAAACCTATTTTACCATATTTAAAGTATTAAGTCAATTAAGCGAAAAAAACAAGCGTCTTAAAGACGCTTGCTTATTATTTTAGAATAATTTTATTATGACAATTAATGATAGTGATAATCGCTTGTTCTCTAGTATAATTATCATTCGGTGTGAAAGTTCCGTTAGCGTTACCGTTCATAATTGAGTATGAAGTTATTGTATTAACGCCATCTACAGCCCACGAACTGATATTTGCAGAATCTGAAAAAGTTAATTGTTCACGAATATCTTCAACAGTTCCTAAAAGTGCTACCATTCTCCCTAAAACAGTTGCAGATTCTTCACGAGTTAAGAAATCGTTTGGTTTAAACTTGTTTTCGCCAGTTCCTTTTACAATTCCAAGGCTTGCAATAGCAAGAACTGCTTCGTCGTCTGTATCATCAAAATCAACATCTAGCATTGAGATATTTTCTCTTTCTAGTAGTTCTTCTACAGAAAGATTTGTAGTTTGCGTGATATATTGTAATACAAGTGAGCAAAATTCTGCACGAGTAATATCGCTAGTGTATGAATTTAATAAATCACTTGGAACATAGTCTAGTTCTACAGCTTGATTTACATCATCAACTGCCCAAAAAGACGGTTGTTCTACAACTTCTTCCTCTTCTACATAAGTTTCATCTAAAACTATAGCTAAAACTGTGCTTAAATTTCTTCCAGCTGGTGTTAAATATGAACCAACGCTATACAGCATAGAAGATGCACCACCATCAAGGCTAATTGCGTTTGTAGCACCTATTGATACAAGATAGCTTGCAATTTCGCTAAAACTTCCTACAGCTGTTGCAAAATAAATTTTTCCATCTGCTGTTGTATACGCAAAAGAGCGTTGAAGTGATGAGTAATTATCTTGTTTGTCTTGAGTGTCATAAGTTGCGTTATAAGTTTCACTTGCAGAAATATCCACTCCGTTTAACACTAAAAGTCTACCACCAGAAATCGCATTTTCTACATTGTTCCAGTCATCATTTGTAGTTGTAGGAATGATATTATATGTAAGCTCTGCTTTGTCGCCAATTGTTGGTAAATTGTTCCATTTATCAGCACTTTCATAAGCTTCGCTATTATAAACTATTTTAAAAGTTCCTTCGTCAACTGTTTGAGATGTATTGCTGTCAATATTTATTACAATTCCGTTATCTACTGTATATACCATTGAACCATCGTTTATAGTTAATTCATATCCAAAGTCATCTGTTAAAATAACTATCGAGCTATCGCTTGAGTAATAAGTATTTGCACCCCATACGCCAATTGTTTTAGAATCGTTAATCAAAACTTGTGGCACTACATTTACTCTATCCATAAGAATTTGACCATCATAAGTAAAAGCTATCATATTATTATAGCCACCTGCATTAATTACAACGCCATCTTTAATAATCGCACCATAAGTTAGTGGAGCATTTGAAGGATAAACTATAGGTGTTGTGTGGTACGAATTGAAAAAACCACCGTTTACAGCTATTGCTACATCAGATGTAATCATAGACGTTACAGCTTGTGATGTATGAATTTTATCGTTTGCTAAAATAACTTCTGCTTTAGCATTCGAGTAGTCAATCCCTGCTGTTTGTAATCTACTTAGGGCGTTTGCTTGCACACAAAATACCATTGATAAAGACAAGCATAAAATTGTTTGTTTAAATTTCATTTCTTTCCTCTTTTCCGTATAATTTATTATACTAAAGTATTATACTATAAAAACTGTTTTATGTCAATTTTTCACATTTTAGTACAATTAAATTTTACAGCTTTTCGTTTTTATAATTTATGCTATATAAGTTCGTTTTTCTATTTTGAGGTATTTGCTCACGAACTTGGTCTATTTTTGAAAAATCCAAATCATAATACAAAACGTCTTCCTTATCCGAGAGCCTTGCTACAACTTCTCCCCAAGGTGACACTATGATAGAATTTGCATAAGACACATATTCCCCTTTTTCATCTCGTGCAGATGATGTTCCTACTGTAAAAATTTGATTATCTACGGCTCTTGCACGAAAAAGCAGTTCCCAATGAAGTGGGCCTGTTGTCATGTTAAAAGCAGCAGGTACTATTATGCAGTTTGCACCTTTTAATCTTGCTATTCGGCTAAGTTCTTGAAAGCGAATATCAAAACAAATTAAAAGCCCAAATTTTCCATATTCTGTATCAAAAACAGTTACTTCGTTACCATCTGATAGTGTATCGCTTTCTTTAAAATACTGACCACCTTTTATATCAACATCAAACAGTTGTACTTTTCTATGTTTTGCAATTTTTTCTCCTTGTTTATTAAAAACATACGAAGTATTATATGTTTTGCCCTCAAAACTTTCTGGCATAGAACCTGCAACGACATAAATATTGTTATCTTTTGCACATTTGCTAAGTTTTAAAAAATTTTCTCCGTTTTCTTCTTGTGCATAAATAGGAAATTTTTTCGTTTGATAAGGGCAACAAAACATTTCTGGTAAAACTACCATTTCTGCTCCGTTTTTTGCACAATTTTGTATCTGAAAAATCGCATTTTCTATATTTTTTTCATTTTCTTCATAAACCATTGATTGTATAAGTGCTATTTTCATAAAATCCTCCTATTTTTTGTTAAAATCTGCTATTAATAAATCTACCATTCGCCCATAACTATTAATGCCGTCAGTTTGATTATTCGCTTTTAAATATGTGTCATTAACAGCTTTTGATACCGTTCTAATTTTGGTTTCATATTTATAATAATATTCGTTATGTGCCTGAAAATCAAGTTTTACATCGTCTGATAAAGTTGACATAATTTCATAATATTTATCTGTGTTTTTAGAATATAATGCGTTTGTAGAATGAAGTAACGCAAGCATAGTTCCACTGTAATTTAACATATCTTCCTCGCTACTGCGACACGCAATATACGCTATAAAATTCGCCTCGTCCTCTCGCATAAAACCTGCAACATGGGCAAGCTCGTGACACACAGTTGACGGAATAAAAATATCCGAAGAATTAATGTTTATATTCGCCTCGCCTGTTATTGCAAAAAATCCACCTGTCATACTAAGATATGACATAGCTTTTGATAAAAAAACTGGTTTTGACACAGCTCTTTCTAAAATATCAAACAAATCTGTGTATTCTGGGTAATCTTCTACTAAATTTTCAAAGGATTTCGTACAAAGTTTAAATAATTCTTCTGTAGTATATTTTTTCGTGTAGTCAAAAACTTCGTTTTCTTGGTCTATAATTTCTCTGTAATAATTTGCATCACTAGCTAATTTTTCGCATAAATCATACAAATTGTCTACCGATGTATCTTCCATTTCTAGTCCACTATAATAGTAAAAAGTATGTTGGTGATAATTTGGTAAATAGCTTATTGTAAACATAAAAACCACTATGCAACACGGCACAAACAACAAAAGCAAAACATTTAAAATGTTTTTTCTATCGCATTTTATCGTATAAATCAAAAAAATCGTCATACCTATTAAATACAAGCAAAATAAAACTATCAAAACTTCAGCTATAGAAAATGGTACTTTCGAGTTTAAATTCAAAAGAATACTCATATATTTCTCATAAAATCCATGAGTATAATATTTTGTTGTTAAATCCACGTTTTGCCTAGCTAAAAACACTGTCAAATAAGAAAGCACTAATAAAACAATACTTATTATAAATAGTTTAAGTTGTATGTTTGATTTTCTCGCAACAGCTTTTTTTAAATACATTAATATACCTCCATAAATTCCTAATATAATTTTACCACATAAATCAAATTTTTACAAATTAATCTAATAGAAAAACTGCACCCTTTTTACTACTTATATAGTTATTATACCATATATCTAGCTTTTGAGTGCAGTTTATATATTTAATTTTATTGTTCTTGATTTTCGGTAGTTAATGCTTTTGGTTTGCTAGAATATACTAGAGCTAAGCCAGCTATTAAAACAATAGCACCTACAGCTAAAAATACAAGTCTGCTTGAGAATGTTTCTTGTGGCATAACAACAAGTAAAGTTATTGCACCACCTGCAAGTGATAATAATTTACCAAGCATATTTCTTTGGTTATTATCAGATGCATTTGCTTCTTCATCATCGTCTTCAGATACAACTTCTGTATTGATATTACTAAAGAACAAATCGTATTCTTTTTGTCTTTCTTCAGAAAATCCTTTAAAGAAGTATTTACTACAAATAAAGAAAGGTAACGTTATACATGCGTGTAATAAAACACCTAGTGTTAAAGATTTCATATCACTAAATTCTGCCGAAGTAATAGTAGTACCTAAAATCGCTTCTATCCAAGGTTGTTCTATTATTGTTACAAAATATGATACTCCAGCACCTACAATAAGTGTTGCCCACGCCGACCAGTCTGGTGTATTTTTTACAATATATCCAAAGAAAGTTGGTATAAGCACTGGCAATACAATAAGTGAACTTACAGTTTGCATTAAGCTAAATAAGTCTAAATTATTAAGACTGCTTATAAATTGTGCAAGTAAAATTATACATACACCTAATAGTAACGTTGTAGTTTTACCTACTTTAATCATTTTTTCTTCTGTTGCTTCTTTATTTACAAAAACTCTGTAAACATTACGAACATAGATACCAGCATTTCTATTAAGTGCTGAGTCCATAGAAGACATTGTCGCTGCAAACATCGCAGACATCATAAGCCCTACCATACCTGTAGGTAGATAGTTTTTAATAAATACATAATACGTTGCGTCTTTTCCTAGTTCTTCGATTTGACCTGCAAAAACTTGTCCAGGACCTGCCATAAACCAAGCTGGTACAAACCAAATAAAAGGACCTACAAACATAAGTATACAAGCTAGCAAAGCAGCTTTACGTGCATTTTTAGTATCTTTTGCACACATGTATCTGTATGAGTCTATCATATTATTCGTTGATAAAAATTGTTTTGCAAAAGATGCGATTACCCATACTACAAAAATTGCAAAATATGTATGACCTGTAGCTGAGAAAGGACTTGCTTCTGGTAAACCAGTTTCGAGTATTGTAGAAACTCCACCTGCTTTTGTTATAGCAACTACAGATGCTACAAAAGACACAGCCATGATAATTACCATTTGTAAAAAGTCCGAGGCAATAACTGCCCACGCACCACCTGTTACAGACATAAGTACAACTATAGCACCTGTAACGTAAATAGTAGTTTCAATTGAAATTCCAAATACAGCTGAAACGAAAATTGCAAGACTGTTTAGCCAAATACCTGCAGAAATCGTACTCGAAGGAACTGCTGCTAAAGTAAATACTTGTTCGTTTACTTTACCAAATCTTAGTCTAACACCCTCGATAGGTGTTACAACACGCATTTGTCGAGATTTTGCAGCAAAAAACAGATAGTTACCAAAGTAACCTACTGCATTTCCTAAAAACGTTGCTAAAATAGCAAATCCATCTGAATATGCCTTACCTGCTGCTCCTGTAAAGGACCAAGCACTAAATTGTGTCATGAATGCAGTAGCTCCTACCATCCACCATAACATTTTTCCACCACCTTTGAAAAAGTCGCTTGTAGAATTTGAAAAAGTTCTAAAAAGCCACCCAATCGACATAAGGAAAGCGAAATAAACAAGTATAACTATTATATCTATAGTCATAACTACTCCTCCTGTTTCTTTGCGTGTAACTAGCAGTTATACTAGATATGCAAGGGTTAAAAAATTTTGATATTTTTATAATAATTTAAAATCAAAAACTAAGTGGCTAAATCTTAATTCTTTAAACTTTTCAAATTAAAACAATTTTAACATCAATATTTTTATTATAAACTTAACTAGATAATTTGTCAACAAAAATCATAATTATTAACTAGTTTACATTAAAAACAGACAAAATAAACTATAAAGTCGCATTGTTTGTTCTATTTTATGTGCAAAAACACTTAAAAGTAAATACATATCAAAATTTTCAATTTTTCTTTATTTATTATTATTTTTTTAATTTGTAAACTTTTTTTAAAATTCATTTATTTTTGTAAAATTTATGTTATAATGTAAAAAAGTGTCGATTTATATTGCCACTACTTAGAAAGGAATTTTAGTATGAAAGATAAATTAAATTTAATAGATGATATTTACGCTTGCTTACTTATAGATAAAAAAACTTTTGAAGTTTTAGACGGCAATAAGCTTGCAAAAAATTATTATTTTAATGATAAAGAAACAGCTAAACTAGAAGAATTATTTTTAAATTGCGACGATTTAAAAAGTTTTTTTGAAAAAAAAGGCGAGGAATTTTCTAAATATTTAAGTGATTTCACTTCTGTAAAATATGGTTTAGAGCAGTTTTTATGTGACATCGAAATTTGTTATTGTAGCGAAAGTTTAGTTTTTTTAGTTATAAAAGAAAAATCATCTGAGCATAATTTTTTTGTAGAAGAACTTGTCGAGCTTGATAATAATCCCGTTTTTGTAGTAGACCCTGAAAATAAATATGAGCTTAATTATTTTAACGACCATTTTTTAGAAGCCGTACAAATGATGGAATTTAACTTTTCTTCAACTTCAAATATCTCTTTTTTAAGCCTTTTGCAAGAAAATCGAGTAAAAGCATTTACGCATGATATAGATAATCAGCTAGAAAAAAATAACGAGTGCGACACTGATATTGAAATAACTTTAGATGGACATTATTTTCAAATGTTTCGTTTTAATGCTTTAAAATCTCATATAGATGGTAAACTTTATGGCGTTTTAATCAGTATAAAAAAACAAAGCGAACTTATGAAAAAAATTGAATATGACCAACAATATTTCAATATAATGCAAGAATTTTCTAAAGATTTGCTTTTTCGTATAGATATACAAAAGAAAACGCTTGTACATCGTGGAGATATTTCAAAATTTATTGATTTGCGTTCAGAAATGGAAAATTTTCCTGAGTGTATCCGTGTAACAAGGCTTGTGCATCCTGATGACCTTGAGGGATATATTGCATTTTGCTACAGAATGATGCACGGTGCATCTGCTGTTTTTGAGCCTCGTTTTCAATTTAAAAATGGTGTTTACGAGAAATATAGACTGCAAGGTAAACCTCTTTTTAGCGAAAATGGAGAGCCTGTACAAGTTGTTGGTAAGTCTGAAAATATTCAAAAATATATAGAAATAGAAGCAAAAGCAAACTATGACTCGCTAACTTCCACTTTAAATAAACAATCTTTTAGAGAAGTTGTAGAAAATATGCTAAATCGTTCTGTAGAGAAAGATAAATTTGCACTACTGTTTTTAGATTTCGATAATTTTAAAAAAGTAAATGACACTATGGGTCATGCTTTTGGCGACTTTTTACTAGAAGTAACAGGAAAACGCATACAAAACAGCATTAGAAGCCATGATAAAATCGGTAGAGTTGGTGGAGATGAGTTTGTAATATTTTTTCAACACGCACCTAGCGAAGAATCGACTTTAGAACGAGCAGAAGCGATTTTGCACTCACTTCGTCGAGAGTATAGCGATGGTGATTTAACCTATTCTATACGTGCAAGTATCGGTATTGCAATGTTTCCACAAGATGGAACAACCTATGACGAGCTTTATCAATGTGCAGATGTTGCCTTATATAAATCAAAAGAACGTGGAAAAGATGTTGCGTCTTTATATAGTCAATGCATAAAAAAAGCAGATAAATAAATTTACACAACTAAATAAAAAAAGACTAATTAAACTTTAATTAGTCTTTTTAATTTTAAAATACTATTATTAATAAGTATAAAATCGTTATCATAAAGCCTACACAAAATAGTAAAAGGCTATACGCTAATGAATACGATATATGAGCTGTTGTCTTTTCATGCTCTTTTGGCATTCTTGGTCCTTCAAAAAAAGTTCTTGGTATTTTTGCTGCTTTAAAGAATATTCTATTTAGCAAAACTATAAAAATATCTGTAAATACGTCAAAAATTCTAGCTATAAACGCACAGAAAAAGCTTAAAAAAGAAATAAGTGGTCTATAAACTTGACATTCTATAGTCCATGTAGGCTTAATAATATCCGAATATTCTTTATCTTTTCTTGCAATCGTTTTCTCAGCTATTACAAAGTATAAAAACAGTCCAATGACAATCGAAATTATAGAACCTTTTAGATTTGTCCAAGAAAAATACGAAACAGCGTGGTCTAGTTCATGAGCATTCATAAAATGCAACATAAAATCACCAATTCTATCAAAAGTTATATTAGGTATAAAACCTAGAATGAACAACAGCGAACAAACAACACTTAGAGATACAAGTGTTTTGCGTGTTGCATATTCCTTTATATCGTGGTGTTGTTCTTTTGGTTGTCTTACAAAAATGCAAATAAATAATTTGAGCATATACGCAAAAGTAAATCCACCAGCTATTAAAAATAACCATTCGCTAATTTGAAAAAATAGTAATCCTTCGGTATACAAATGTAAATATTCTACAACTGCTTCGTGCAAAAGCGTTTTACTTACATACCCCGAAAACAGAGGAATACCCATTATAGACATAGCCCCTACTGCAAAAATACCTTTAAGCCAATTTTTATCTCGACCAAAACCTTGCAATTTATTCAAGTCTAAGCTATGCACATTTTGATACACGATACCTGCAACAGAGAATAATACAATTTTTATCAAACTATGATTTACCATATGAAAAATTGTTCCGTTTGTCGCTATAGTATTGTGGTCTTCTAAAATTACAGACAGCCCTATCCCCCAAAGAATAAAACCAATTTGCGAAACAGATGAAAACGCAAGCGTTCTTTTAAGGTCGTTCGAGAAAAACGCACAAATCGCTCCGTAAAGCATATTAAACAGCGATATAATAAATATAATCATCGCCCATGATTTTGAGAAAGACATTATACGAAGTGTTACTAACAAAACTCCGTATACACCAGTTTTTGTAAGCAAACCCGATAATAATCCACTCGCAGGTGCAGGAGATGCTGTATGTGCAAGTGCCAACCAATCATGAAGCAAAAACATACCTGCTTTTCCACCAAAGCCTACAAGTATTGATATGCATGCAATATAAAAATTAGTTTGTTCTCTGTATTCAACAAAAGCTGTACTTAAATTTTCTATACTAACGTCGCCACTTAGTGAATATAATATGAATATTCCAAACAGCATCGAAAGTCCACCGATTATTGCATATGCAAGGTAAGATTCGCTTGCATTAACTGATTTTTCGTCTTGGTTTTGGGCTACCCAAATATAGCTTACAAAAGACATTACCTCAAAAAATACAAATAACGTGAATAAATCACTTGCATAAAAAATGCCCAAACAACCTGTAAATGTAATTAAAAGAGATGCGTAATATCTGTTTAGATTTTTAGCATGATGTGCAAAATATTCTTCTGAACAAACTGTGCTAACACACCATAAAATACTCGCTATAATTCCAAATAAAATACCAAATTCATTTAGTTTAAACGAAATTCCAAAACCACTAAACATATTTAAACCTATAGAAATATCGTGGTTTGCGTTATATGCAAATAGCAATAAAACAGTTCCTAAAAGCTCTATTACTACAGTAGAAATTGCAATTTTCCATAAAAGTTTTTCGTTTTTAACATTATAAAGATACACCCCTACCAAAAGTGGAAAAAATACTACAAAAGGTATTAAAATACTCATTATATTATCCCTCCTATCATATTTTGAATGAAGTTATAAAGTGGCATAGAACCTAGCGATATAGCAATCATTATAGCTGTTAAAATAACTATAGAAAATACCATTTCTTTTGGTGCTTCTTCTACTTTATCAAGTTTAGAATGGTCAAAATCAACATGTGTTACATAAGCTATCGCTATAAGCTGTAATAAATACATCGCCGTAAAAACAGCAGACATCATAAGTGCTACAACTGCAAGAAATCCAATAAAACCACCAACACCTATAGCACCCTGTGCAAGTGCAAATTTTGAGAAAAATCCTCCAAAAGGTGGTATCCCCATAAGAGATAGACTGCAAAGAGTAAAGCAAAGAAACGTTGTTTTCATTTTTTTACCAAAACCTTCAATTTCCTTGATATATTCTTTGTGTGTTGTAAAAACAACATTACCTGCAACATAAAATAGCACAATTTTTATAAATGCGTGATTTATCATATGCAAAAACGCACCTGTAAGACCAATATTAGACATACAAGCTATTCCTAGAAGTATATACGAAAGCTGACTTACTGTAGAAAAAGCCAAACGACGTTTTATATGCTTAGACTTCATCGCCATAAGCGAGCCAAAAACAATAGTTGCAATAATCATTGTCATTACAAAATATTGTGCAAAAGTGCCTCTTAAAAGCACTGGATTATACAAAGAATATGTAACACGAATAACAGCATACGAACCAGCTTTTACAACTGCAACTGCATGTAAAAGTGCTGTAACTGTCGTTGGAGCAACACCTGCTGAAATAAGCCAATCATGGCACGGAAAAATACCTGCTTTTACAGAAAATCCCATAAACATTAAAACATAAGCTAGTAAAAGTTCTGAATTAATTGTTGTCATAGTAGCTCCTGCAAAATCAAAACTACCAACATTTACAACAAAAATCATCATTCCCATAAATGAAACAGCAGCCCCACCTACAGAATATATAAGATATTTTTTACCAGAATAAATATCTCGACGTTCGTTGTTATGTATTACGAGTGGCAATGTTATAAACGTTAACGCCTCGTAAAACACATATAAAACAAATAGATTGTTACTAAATGCAGTTCCTAAAACAATTCCAAAAGTTAAAATATAAAATGTGAAAAATTTTACAAAACCACCATCATGAATCATATATTTACTTGCATAGATTGTAGCTATCGGCCACAAAACGCTAACCATACCTGCAAAAATTACAGCTATTCCATCAATGTGGAAACCTAAAGTTAATTCTTTATTAAATTCAAACAAAACAAATGTTTCACCGTAGCATAAAAACAGCACTGAAATAGCTATTATAGCGACTATAAAACTTGAAATAATAGCATATTTCGCAACTTTTTCATCGCTTTCAAATTTTATATAACTTATAGAAACACCTAAACCGATAGCTATAATTATTGGTAATATTATTAAACAACTCATAAACTACCTCCAAAAACTACGTGTGCTATCATTTGTGAAATTTCTATAATCGGTTTTGGATATATACCAAAAACAATTATTAAAACTGCTAAAACCACCATAGGAAACAACATTCCACGAGGTACATAAGTTACATCAGTTTTCATGTCATCGCTATGTGCAAAAAGAGATATTGCTGTTGTAGACAACAAATATCCAGCAGTTAAAAGTGCTGAAATCATGATAATTGCAACACCTACAATCCCTAAAGTATCCATATTAGAAGATAATGCACCTTCTGCAAGATACCATTTGCTCACAAAACCTGCTGTAAAAGGTACGCCAACAAGCGATAGACCCCCTATTGTGTATAGCATGAAAGTTTTTTTCATACTACCACCTAAACCACGAAGTTCTGAGCATTTTTCAACATGGCCACAATGGATTATTGTACCAGCTCCTAAAAAAAGTAAATTTTTAGCTAAAGCATGGTAGACAACTTGTAATAAAGCACCGACAAAAGCTATTTTGTTAAATAAAAACAGACCAAAAATTATATATGATACTTGACTTACTGTAGAGTATGCAAGACGTTTTTTCAAAATATTTTCACGATATGCAAGCATAGACCCCATAAAAATCGTAAGCAAAGAAAGTCCTAAAATTGCATATTGAACTACTGTACCTTGTAAAATTTCAACACCAACTGTGAAATATACAATACGAATAATCGCAATTATACCTGCTTTTGTTATTAATCCAGATAAAACGCTAGATGCTGGTGCTGGTGCTACTGGGTGTGCTGTTGCAAGCCAACCATGTAGAGGAAATAAACCTGCTTTACAGCCAAAACCTATAATTGAAATAAACGTAAGAGCTTGTAAAACTTCAGGATTTTCATTTATTCCAGAAATTCCACCTACTGTAAATGTAGTGTCTACACCAAGACTACTTAGATAAAAAATGCCAATAAGTCCAAAAGATGCACCTGTAATTGAGTAATATATGTATTTTCTGCCAGCAAGTAGACTGGTTTTTGTTCTTTCTTGAATTACAAGAACATAGCTAAGCAAGCTCATAATTTCAAAAAACATATAAAGTGTTACAATGTTTCCTGCATAGCTCACACCAACTAAGCCACCTAAAGATGATATAAAAAATGCATAAAAACGATTTTTTCTCTTAGAGTGTTTCATATATTCAAATGAATATATAGTTGCTAAAAACCAAATTATTGCAAATATAATACTAAAAAACACTGTTATTTCATCTATTTTTAATATAAATTCAATCCCAAAAGGAAATCTTGCAAATACAACTTGCTTATTATAAAAAAGTATGCTTGTAACAATCGTTGTAATTGACGAAATACCTGTAGCTAACATAGCATATTTAGTTAATGATTCATGGTCACGTATTTTATATTTCAAAAGAGCAAGCCCCATGAACATTGGTATTAATATTGGTAAAAACATTATAAACTTTGCCCTTTCTTATAATAATTCAAGTCCTTGCTTGATAATTTGTAAAGTTGTTGTATTAAAAAAGCCTAAAAACAGATTAATTATAATAAACATCGTCATACCTGTGAGATAAGATTTAGAATTTTTTACAACTTCATTATTTTCTTCATCTTTTGTATAAATAATAATTATTACACGAAGAAAATATATTGCGTTTAGCACTGTACTTATAGATATAGCTATTAAAACATACCACATTTGCGTTTTTGCAGTTATTCCTGCAAAAGCTAGTAGATATTTTGATGTAAACCCTGCAAGCATAGGAAACCCTATTGTAGAAAATGCACCGATTGTAAAAGCTAATCCTGCAATTTTGTTTCTTCTTGCACTACCTTTTAATTCGTTTATGTTTTTTGTGTTATTAGATACAACCATAAGTCCTTCGCATGCAGAAAACAACATTGGTTTTGCAAGGCTGTGAACCATCATAATAAAGCACGCTGCTATAAATCCATCTAAAGTTCCGATGCCTATCGCTGTAAATATATATCCAATTTGTGCTATAGAAGAATACGCAAGCATTCTTTTTATATTTTTTTCATTCAAAGCATCTATCGAACCTATAACCATCGCAAGGATACCAAAGAAAAACAATAAATTTGTAACTTGCAATTGTTTTACTATTTCTAGTCCTAAAACTCTATAAAAAAACTTAATAAGTAAAATAATATAACTTTTTAAAACCAATCCTGCCGATAAAGCGTTTGATAAATTCATAGCTCTATTATATGCATTAGGTACCCATGAATGAAACGGAAATAATGCCGATTTTATCGCAATACCAACTGCAAGCAAAATTACAATTACAGTTATTGGTAGCTGATAATTTTGATTTGTAACCAAAATTTCAAGACTTTCTTTTACATTTGGCATTAAAAGATGTCCTGTAAGGTCATATATTAAAATAATTGATAACAAGAAAAGCCCTGAACCTAAAAGACTCATAATAAGATATTTTATAGTTGCAGCTATAGTTTTTCCTGTTTCTTTTGCCATTACAAAACCACAGGCACAAAGTGTGTTTATTTCTATAAAAACATAAGCTGTAAATAAATCATTTGTATAAATAAGTGCAAAAGTACTAGAAAGCAGTAAATTCATCATTAAATAAAACAAATGCATTTTTTCTTCTGGAACATTTTGCAAAACTCTCTCACGCTCAGAAATATTTATTATAAACATAACAAGCGATAAAACAGTTGCCATAAGTGCTTCTAAAGGACCAAAACGAATTTCATTTCCCCAAGGTGCTTCGTAGTGACCCATCATATAAGTAAAACTTTGTGGATTAATATTTAAATAAATCAAAAGCGTTACGCTAAGTAAAAAGCATGTTCCAACAACAATGACATTTAGTTTTTGTGCTATTTTAGGCTTTAAAACACTACTAACAATACCACCTACCATTGCAATCATTATGCAAAAAAACGGAAAATTAGCAATAAATTCCATATTACTCTTCCTCCTTACTTATACTGCAAGCTTGAAGTTGTATTTCGTCAATATCTAAAGTTCCAAACTCGTGATATAGTTTTTGTATAAGTGCAAGTAGTACAGCTGTAATTGACACAGATACTACAATTCCTGTTAAAACAAGCCCACTTGGAACTGGATTTATATATTTTTCTACATCTGTAACTCCATCTACTATAATAGGAGCAACTCTTTCTTCGATATATCCTTTTGATGCTAAAAACAAATACACTGCACCGTCCATTATATTAAGTCCTATAACTTTTTTTATTAAATTTGGTTGTAAAAGCATGGTTGTAAAACCTATGCCAAATAAAATCATAGATGCCGTTTCATAATAATTATTAAGTAAATTAGGACCCATTTTATATGTCACCTCTCATAAATAGTGAATAAAAACTATACATCGTGCAAGTTACAATAAGTCCTACACAAATATTTAGTGGTAAAATTAAGCCTGCTGATATTATATCCCCTGCATTTCCAAGAGGAATACCAGTTGCTACGTGGTTTGCTCCTGTAAAAAACGAATATCCTTTTGCTATTGCATAAAAAGTTAATGCACCAAAAGTTACATTTTTTACAAGTTTTTCTGTAATAACTTTACAAACAACCTTTCTACCAAAAGCTGAAGAAAATAATATTAAACTTGCACCCATTACAGCACCACCAGAAAAACCACCACCAGGTGAAATATGTCCGTTTAAAACTAAATATATCCCAAATAAAAGTAGAAATGGTATTATGTATGTTGCAACATTTTTTACAATAATATCTCTTTCAAGCGTTGCATAATTCTTGCTTGGCAGATTTTTCTTTGCTTTTTTATCTTCTAAAAGCATCATTACACTAGCTGACGCTACAAATAATACTGCACTTTCGCCAAATGTATCAAAAGCACGATAATCTAAAATCATACCCGTAACTATATTAACAGAGCCTGTTTCTTCTAGTCCTTTTTCAATATACCTTTGGCTAACTTCGTTGTTTACTGGGTTTGATGGGTCTCCAAAACTTGGTAAATACGATACCGTCATAATTAAAACTAAGCTTATAAAAATACTCATTATAATGCTTATTGTAACATAAACTCTTTTAAAAACATATGCACCGTTTTCTCCGTGCCAAATTTCTAAACGTTCTTTAATATTTTTTTCTCGGTGACGTGGAGTTCTTCTTGGCTCTACAGGTTTTCTTTTTGTAGTTATTGTAAATTCACCATCGACGAATTTTGTTAGTTTTTCTTTAAATTTCACCGTCTTCTTCTCCATCTTCTTTTAATTTGCCTATGTTTTGCAAAGTTACAAAAAACAAAGTACTAGTAACCCCTGCCCCGACAGCAGCTTCAGTTATTGCAAGGTCAGGAGCTCTTAAAATAAGCCATAAAACACTTACAACCAAACCATATGACATAAAAATGATAACACTTGAAAGTAAATTTTTAGTTATCGAAACAGACAATGCACAAACTATTAGAAAAGTTAATAGAATAGTCTCAAATATTATCATACTCTACTACCTCACATTCGTCTAAAATATCTTTATTTACAATAATTTCTGTTTTTGCTAAAAAGTGAGATGCAACTGGATTTGCAAACCATAAAAATGCAATCACCATTATAAGTTTTACTGTTATCCACGAAAAACCAGACAAAACGATTAAACTACCTATAACTAAAAGCGTTGCAAGAGTATCTGCTGTTGCACTAGCTTGCATTCTATTTAAGACAAAAGCAAAGCGAAAATTCCCAATTACTGCTGTTAGTAATACTTCTAGCCCTAAAACCATTAAAATTGATGCTACAATAATTCTAATCATCTTTTTTACCTGCCTCCCTGATATTTTTAAAGTCATTTTCTCTGTTCATTTTATGACTTCTAAGGTACGCTTTACATAATATTACAACAGTTACAAAGCTTAGCATCGCATAAATTAGTGCAACATCTACTATATAGCTTTCTTCCTGCATAACTGCAATAATGCATATCATCAAAATTATAATTGTGTTTAAGCTATTTATACCTAAAATTCTATCAAAAAACTGTGGTCCTAGTATACTTCTTGCAAGATACATAAACGTTAAAACAGCCATAAATATAAGACTTATAGGAAAAAAATATGTATTTAGTATATCCATTAAATATTTTCCTCCATTTTTATAAGAAGTTTAATAAATTTTGATTTTTCTATATCTTTTGCAAATGTGTAATCTAATGCATGAACATAAAATTTATTCCCCTCAACGTTTACAGTGATAGTTCCTGGTGTTAAAGTTATTGTGTTTGCTAAAAGTGCTCTTAAAAATTCGCTTTTAATTGGTACTTTAAAAACTACTATTTGTGGTTCTATTTGAATTTCTCTTGAGTAGATAAAATTCAAAACCTTAGCACTAGATTTTATAATTTCTGCAAATAAAATTAATATATATTCTATAATCATAAAAATGTTTCTTATGCTTTTTCTGTCAGACGACGGATTGTAGTCTAAGAACTTGCACATAAACCAGTATATAGCCGACGCAATAACAAGCCCAAACAAAACTATTTCTACAGTTATTCGAGCATTTAGAGCTATCCATACTAAAAATAATAAAATAAACATTTACGTCCCCTTATCAAAACTTTTTTTGCAATGTATTTTGCTAATCTATTAATTAAAAAACATCTTTTATTTCCCTAACTCTATTATTCTATACCTTTTATATAATGTTGTCAATTGCTCACAAATACAAAAAAAGTAATAATTTAGTGATTTTTTTGTAAACTTTTTTTGTTTTCAATTACATAAAGTTCAATTTTTAGCTTTTTAATAAAATTTTACCACTTTTAACAAAATAAAAAGTTATTTTTTGGTTTTTTTAGTATTTTTAAACAAATTTTTGTTTTTCTATCAATTTACGTTAAAAAAGCACCTAATTAATAGGCACTTTTTTAATTTTATTTTTCATATGTTCTTGCAAAACCTGTTATTGCAGAAAAAACAACAACTCCAGATAATGCCATTCCGTATATACTGCCTAAAGCAACTTTAACAGGTGATAATCCTGTAAGTGCTGAGCCTATAAATACAAAAACGCTTAAAAAAGGTACTAGTGCTGGCATACTATTTGCTGTTGCATCAAGTAAATTTGCACGTCTATATGGGTGAATATTTTTCGCAGAACATATTTTGTTAAAAATTGGTCCAAAAGTTAAAATTGACGCAGATGTAACGCCACCGAATAAAACAGTTGTAACGGCAGTTCCTAAAACGCAAATAAGTTCTGCACCTGATTCTGTTTTTGCGTGTTTACTATTTAGAATTTTATCTGTTACATAGTCTAGCATACCTGCATCTGTTAAAACTCCCATGATACCAAAAATTGATACAACTAATGCACAAGTTGGAAGTATAGAATTTATGCCAGATACTAAATATCCAGTAATTTCGTTGTGTGATGGGTCATTTGCAAAAACTGCTGATATATCAAACAAACCAAAAACAAGTCCTACTAATGTTCCGAGTGTTAACCCAACTAATACGCCTTTAAATATATTTTTAGTTTTAGTTGTTACAAAAAGCATAATAGCTACTGGAATTAACATCACAAGTGATTTATATGTTTCTTCTCCTAATATATCTCCACCTACATATGTTCCACCAACTCCACCAAACACTGCATAGAAAATTATTGTTATAGTTGCCGAAATTAAAGAATATACCAGTCTGCTTTTAACTACTCCACCTATTTCAGATGGTCTTCCGTTTGAAAAACTTTGAGTAGATGCCGACGCAATTGTTGTATCAGAAATTGGTGCTAAATTATCTCCAAAAATCGCACCAGAAATGATAGCTCCTGCAAGCAAAGCTTCGTTTGCACCAAGTAACACGCCAGAACCATAAAATATTGGATATGTAATAAACATTGTGCCTATAGATGAGCCAGTTGCTGTAGAAACTATACAAACTGCAATAAACGTGAACACAACAAACATGCTACCTGACACGCCCATTTCACTTGCAAGCCATAAAAATCCATTTGAAAGACCAGCTGTTTTTATAAGAGAACTAAACATACCAACTAACAAAAGGATTACTATAACAGAAACAGACGTCTTTGATGAAATTCCGTTTATAACGCTATCCCAAAACTTTCCATAGTCTTTACAAAAAAGCCCTCCAAAAAGTAATGCTAAAAATCCACCTACTGCAAGTGCTTCCATATTAAAAGCTTTTAAAAATATGAACAATGTTATGCAAAATATTGTATATATCCCAACTGGCACAAGCGAAAACAGTCTGCCTCCGTAAAATTCTAATTCATCTTTCATTTTATTGCTCCTCTTCATTTATATTCATTTTCATAATCTCACGATATTTACAACCTTCAGTTCTTTCTAGTGTAAATGGTTCTCCATCAAGGTTTGGATATTTTGAGATAAATTTATCTATAGTTTCGATGTCGCTTTCGTCTAGTTTAAATTTAAACAATTCTAGATTTGATTTAACATGCACGCTACTTCTTGTTCCTATTATCGCTGACGATACTTCTTTTTTTGATAATATATATTTTGTTGCAATGTTTGAAATACTTACGTTGTATTTTTTTGCAATATCATCTAAAATTTCTAATAGTTTTGGATAATCATCATATCCTACAGTATCTTCTATAACTTGAAGATATTTAACTTGCGACCTATTATCTGCCTTCCCTATTTCTTTTCCTAAATATTTGCCAGAAAGCAGACCTCCAGATAACGTACCATAGCACAATAGAGCAATATCATTTTCTAAACAATATTTTGCAAGCGACTTTTCAGGACGTCTGTCAAAAATTGAATATTGCGACTGAACTGAAACTACTGGTATTTTTGCATCTACTAATTTTTTAAGATTTTCAGTATCGAAATTCGTTGTTCCAATGTTTAAAATCTTACCTTTTTCTTTAAGTTTTACTAAATGTTCTGCAACATCTATCATTCCAGAAACTTCGTAGTCCCACCAGTGAAACTGAACGACGTCTAAGGCTTCTTTATTTAGTCTTTTAAGACTTCTATCTATAATATTTTCTGTAAAAGAAAAATCTACGTCTGATAATATATTAAGGTCAGGAACATATTTTGTATGCACTTTTACATCTCTTTTAGATTCTTTTATAAACTCGCCTATAAAATCTTCTACACCAGTGTAAATATCTGCACAGTCAAATGCATCTAAACCGTTGTCGCATAGTTCATAAAAAGCTTTTTTAGTATCCGAAAAATCTACAGCCGATTTTAAAGCATGCCCGTCGGACAACTGCCAGCAACCATTTATAACCTCATTTAATTCATATCCATTTTTAAGTATTTTTTTCATTATTCTTCGTCCTTTCCTATCGGAACTACTGTGCAATCATCGTGATTAAACGTTTTTTGTCCTATTCTTGTTATTTTAAATTGAGCTCCACAATGTGGGTCAGGACATGCTATATAACAATCGGATTTCATCCAGTCGTTTTCATGTAGTTCCCTTTGTTTTGCAGGAAGCAACGGCAAAAGTGCTGATAGCGAATACATCGAAAATTTCGTTGTTTGGTTAAAAATAAGATTTTCTCCCGATACAATAAAATAATCACCTTCTGTATGACTACAAACCATTGGTTTATCTGTAGCTACAACTTCAACTTTTAAATCATATAATGTAAATTCCATATAGCACCTCTTTTAATTTTTATTGCAATTTTTCACAACTATTTTTTAAAGTTTGCTATAACGATATTAGTTGTATGACCTTGCCTTATATTAATATAACACATTTTTTTCAAAATTTCAACAAAATTTTACTCTAGTAAAGCATAAAATTATTTTCAAAGTAATTATTAATATTTATTATATATATTTTTATTTTGTTGACAAATGTAATTATTAAAAGTATACTTAATTAATAATTACAAAAAAGATTAATAAGAGGTTTAAAAATGAAATACACCACCGATGAAATACTAGGTAAACTACCAGTTTCAAAAGCAATTGTAAGGCTTGCGTTACCAACTATAATGGCTATGATTATAATGGCTGTTTATAATTTTGTAGACACGCTTTTTATAGGCTTTTTAGCTTCTGATGAGGCTCTATCTGCTGTAAGTGTTGCATTCCCTATCGTTACTCTAATGTCTGCTGTAGGACAGATATTAGGAGCAGGTTCTGGTGCTGTTATCGGCAGGGCTTTTGGTTCTTCAAATAACGAGCTTGCAAACAAAACAGCAACTACTATAATATACACAGCTTTTGCGTCAGCTATTATTTTCATGTGTGTAGGACTAATTTTTAGCGAGCCTATTTTTAAAATTTTTGGTGCAACAGACAGAATTATGCCTTATGCAAAACAATACGGTACATGGATGTTTGTTGGTGCTTTATTTACCATACCAAACCAGGTTTTTAACAATATCGCACGAGCAGAAACGAAGTCTATTCTTTCTATGACAGCTTTAATGACAGGTGCTATTTTAAATGTTATTTTAGACCCTATTTTTATGTTTAAATTTAATATCGGTTCTTTTTCTTTCGGTTTAGGACTTGGAATTGTAGGTGCATCTCTTGCAACTACTTTATCTCAATGCGTTAGTTTTATTTTTATTTCTCAGTTCTTTTTTAGAGGCAAATCAAAAGTTCAAGTTAAATTTAAAAACTTTAAACCAAGCAAGGAAATTTATTCGCTAACTCTAAAATCTGGTGCTCCTGTTGGTGTAACACAATTATTATCTGCGTTCGCTGTTTCTGTAACAAATATTGTTGCTGTAAAAGTTGCCCCAGACGCAATTACTGGCGATAATATTATTGCCTCATACGGAATTGTGCTTAAAATTTTAAGTATAACACAGTTTATACTTATAGGCTTTTTCCAAGGTTATCAGCCAATCGCTTCGTATTCTTATGGTTCAAAAAGCAAAGAAAGATTTTTTCTTGCATATAAATACGCAAGAACTGCCGGTTTTGTATATGCTATTATAGCTACACTTACAATTCAAATTTTCGCATCTAATTATATCAGAATGTTTAGCTCAAACGAAGATATTATATACTATGGGTCAATGTTTTTAAGATTAAACAATTTGTTTTTCCCTTTAACTTCTTATGTATTTTTAATAATTCTTACTTCGCAAGCAACAGGAAACGGAAAACTAGGTGCTACAATGTCTTTAGCTCGTCAAGGGGTTTTATATGTGCCAGCTTTAATTATCTTTCCACAAATTTTTTCGTATATAGGAATTTTCTATGCACAAGCAACAGCTGATTTAATCACATGGATAATCGCAATTACTATGTTTTCTCGCTACAAAAAAACGCTAGAAGAATATCTAATAAATTAGCCTAAAACTTAAATAATTTCACAAAAAAACAAAGGCATAAAGCCTTTGTTTTTATTTTTAATATTTGTCTAAATAGTCTATCAAAACGTTTTCTAAAGCTGTTATAACATCGTAAAACTCCTCTTCCTCTAAATCTCGACAAAAATTATAATAATTATATGGATTGCTCAAAAAACTTATTGAAACATCGTGCGTAACTTCATCTTTATAAACAGTTTCTGAATAGTTGTCAATAAGTGTATTTAAAACAATTGATAGATATGCGTTTATAAGTTTGGTTTTGTCATCATATTGCAAAGATAATTCTTCCCAAAGTAAACCAAACTGAGTTCTATCCATTCCTTGGAAAATATCTATAGGTTTCACTACTGTTGTAACTTTTCCATAAGTAACTGGCACTTCTTCGGAAGTCTTATCATAAAGCAAAATCTCAGAGTTTATGTATCCTGTGTTTGTTATTACAGAATCTTTTATATCATACGATACATTTGGAAGGTATAATAAAGCTAATTTTGTAGCAAGTTCACTATTTGTTTCTGTTAGTTCAAGATATTCATAAACTAAATATAAACTTTTATATTCTATAAATTCACTATGATATTCACTTTGTGGTAAAAGACCATGTGCAATATTTAATGCATATATTAAATATATAGACTCATTTAGATTTGGGTAATTTGGTAGAAGTCCGTCTTGTTGTGCTTGTTTAAATTCGTCTGTACTCTCACTTTTGTAAAAATAATTGCTAGAGCTATCACAACTACCGTAAGCAATCCACCTACGACTATTGATATTTTCTTAAAATTCATAATATTAGATACCCTTTCTTTTATATCGCCATTTCCAAATGTTGGGGTCACGAATAATGGCGAAATCTTTTTGTTTTTTATACCAACCGACAATAAAAGTATTGCATATTCTTTTACCGTTTCTGCATTTAATTGCGTTTTTATAACCTTTTCGTCTATTGATAATTCCATATCTCTGCCAGATAATACAAAAGCTACCCACACAAGTGGATTAAACCAGTGTAGTACCAAAATACAAAACGCAAAAAATCTGCTTATGTGGTCAAACCTTTTTATATGATGTTCTTCATGAGCTATTATGTATGATTTTTCTTTCTCGGTTAAATTCGATGGAATATATATTTTAGGGCGAATTAAACCTAAAACAAAAGGTGTTTCTAAAAAATCTACTATATAAATATTTTTTTCTAAATGCAAAAATGTAGACAACCTCTTTTTAAGCTTTGTATAAGAAATTATCGACACTACCAAAAACGCAAGCACCCCTACGCACCATATCACAGCGAAAATAGATGTATGACTTTTTGTGTATGGCAAAATCAAAGTTTGGTTATAAATTTCCGAAAAATCAGGTGCTATAACTTCTGTTTTAGTAGATTCTTTTGTGTCGAAAGTCATTGATACCTCTATAGGTTCAATTTCTGTTTTTTCAAAAAAGCTAAATTCAGTTTCTAAAGTATAGGGACACACTAATCTAAAAAATACGATAAACCACAAAGCAAAAGAGTAGCTTTTTGGTGCTTTTTTTAGAAAAAATCTTGCAAGTATAACGCAAATTATTATATACGAGCCGTTTATGCTTAAATTTAGGATTTGATAAAAAATATCGTTTATCATAATTTACTGCCCCCCTTTTTCGATTATTTTATAAATCTCCTCAATTTCTTCACGGCTTAAATCTTTTTTTGATACAAAAGATGCTAAAAAACGAGGAAGCGACCCTGAAAAAGTTTCTTCGACAAATTTTTCGCTTTGCATTGCCGTATATTCTTCCTTAGATAAAAGCGAGGTTACAACACCTTTTTCATTTTGAAAAATACCTTTTTCACTTAGTTTTTTTAGCGTAGTGTAAGTTGTAGATTTTTTCCATTCAAGTTTATTTAAACATAATTTTACAAGCTCACCTGACGCTATCGGCTCATTTTCCCAAATTATATTTGAAAATTCCATTTCTACAATGCCTAATTTATAATATTTCATATATCCTCCTTGGTCTATCGTTAACAGACTATATTTGTAGTCTATCATAAACCGACCACACTGTCAAGTGAATTTCTAAACTTTTTAAAGTATAATTTATTTATATAAAATTTGCAAAATGTAAGTTTGTCAAACATATTGGACAAATTTCTCAGAAAAAAATTCCAAAGGGGAAAGCCAAGCAAGAGGACGCATAGGTCTGTTATTAGAGTATTT
>JAWXUO010000021.1:0-32699 GCA_044426355.1 Clostridia bacterium
TAAACAGCCGTAAGAACATTTTACAGGGCCACCTAAAACTTTTGTTGCAGCAAGGCAATCTTCAATGCCTTCATATGCAAATTTTTTCTGTGCGTTAATACCACCAGAACAACTAACGCAAGCAACCTGTCTAACGCCAGCCGTAGCATCAAGCCCCATGATTTCACTAACTTTTACAGCACAATCTGCTCCCCCAACAGGACAGCCACTAGGTGGAGCTTTTCCATCTATAACAGCTAAAGCAAAGTTTGAACAGCCAGGAAAACCACAACCACCACAGTTAGCCCCTGGTAGTGCGTCTAAAATTAGAGGAAGTCTTTCGTCTTCTTCTACTGCAAATATTTTAGATGATACACCTAAAATACCTGCAAATACAGCACCCATCATTCCTAATGTGAAGACTGCTTTAAATATATTTAAAAAATCCATAATACCCTCCTTACCAAATTGCAAGGCCTGAGAAGCCTATAAACGCCATAGCAAGCAAGCTTGCAGAAACAAGTGCGATTGGAATGCCTTGGAAACATTTAGGTGGATTAGAAAACTCTAATCTTTCACGAATACTTGCAAAAAGTACTATTGCAATGGTAAAACCGATAGCTGCTGATACACCATTTACGATAGAAGCTACGAAGTTTAAATCATTATTTACATTTAAAAGAGCAACACCCAAAACAGCACAGTTTGTAGTTATTAAAGGTAAGAAAATACCAAGCGAATTGTATAGAGCAGGCATTGCTTTTTTTAGAAACATTTCAACAAATTGAACTAAAGTTGCAATAACTAATATAAATGCGATTGTACGCATATATTCTATTTCAAGTTCGATAAGCAAAACGTTAACGCCATAAGTTACAGCAGAAGCTACTGCCATAACAAACATTACTGCCATACCCATACCAAAAGCTGTTTCTATCTTTTTAGATACACCAAGGAACGGACAAATACCTAGAAATTGTACTAGTACAAAGTTTTGTACTAAAATAGACGACACAGAAAGTGCCATAAGTTCAGTAAATCCCATTATTTAGCCTCCTTTTTGTTTGTAAGCCATTGTATAACAGCTATAACACAACCAAGCGTTAAGAAACCACCAGCAGGTAGTGCCATAAGCGATGCAGGTTGGAAATTATAACCTAAATTCGCAAAAACTTCGATTAAATCAACGCCTAACAGACCTAGAGTGCCTTTACCCAAAAGTTCACGCACGATAGACACTGTAGACAGTGCAAATGTAAAACCAAGACCCATAGCAACACCGTCTATTATAGATGGTAAAATTGGGTTTTTAGCAGCATAAGACTCAGCACGAGCAAGTATTATACAGTTTACAACGATAAGTGGAATAAATAATCCAAGTGATGCTGATAAGTCTGGAAAAAATGCAGCAAGCATCATATCAACTATTGTAACAAATCCTGCGATGATTACAATATATGCAGCTATACGGATTTTTGAAGGTATGAATTTACGCAAAGCAGAAATAACTGCGTTTGAACAAATTAATACTGCAGTAGCTGCAAGACCCATTCCAAGACCGTTTTCTAAAGATGTTGATACACCAAGTGCTGGACACATACCAACTAGTTGAACGAAAACGGGATTTTGCTCGAAGATACCTTCTTTTATTTGTTTTAAATATTTATTATTCATATTATAAATCCCCCCTACTTGTTACTTGCTACAAATTCTATAGCAGCAGATACACCAGAAATCATAGCATTTGAAGTTACAGTAGAACCAGAAATAACTGAAATATCACTACCAGAAACAAGAGTAGTAGATTTACCTATAAATTGGTCTGTAAAAGATACCTCGAATGCTTTATCGCCGATACCCGGAGTTTCTGCGTTGTTGATTATATCTGTAGAAATAACTGCACCGTTTGCATCAAGTCCTACAAGTAGTTCGACAACGCCACCGTATCCATTAGGATTAACTTTAACAAAATATGCTAAAAGGTTTGAACCACTTGACGCTGTGTAAAAATCAGAAACTAAGCTGTTTGAACCAGAAGGAACAGAAAGCGTTTCAAATTCATCTGCCTCAGGAACTACAAGCATCATAGCGTCTTTTGTTGCACCCATTTTTATGTCTGCGATAATAGGAGCTGTAATTTCGTTTACCATTCCTAGAAGAAAGGCAGTTGTAGAGGTTACAAGACATAGTATTAGGCAAAGTCTTGGAATTTCGTTTGTTTTAAAAAAGTTTACTAAAGCTAAAGTGCAGTCGGCGATTACTTTTTCAACTTTAAGCCATGCACTGTTTTCATCACCAATAGAAGGTTTTTTTGCATCTTCGATTTTAGAATCAAGTGCTTTTTTAGTATCAGATACACTGTTGTTAATGTTTTTTTCGTTAGTATCGTTACTCATATTAATTTTCCTCCTTTGCTTTTTTTAGAGGTTTTAAAACTCTTGTTGGCATTGTGTATTTGTCTATTAAAAATACGCAAACATTCATTAAAACTATTGAGAAAGTAACACCTTCTGCAAGTCCACCAAATAGTCTGATAAACATAGTTAATAAACCACAACCAATACCAAAGATTAATTTACCTTTATTAGTTATAGGCGAAGTGGTATAGTCTGTTGCCATGAAAATTGCACCAAGCATTAAACCACCTGATAATATGTGTGCTGTTGCAAATTGCAAAGGGTCGTTTCCTTGTGGAAATAAAAATGCGATTATAAATACTGTTCCAATGAACGATACTGGGATAACAGGCGAGATAACTTTTCTAAACATTAGGTACAAACCACCACATATTAAAGCACACGCAGAAGTTTCTCCTAAACAGCCTCCAATTTGCCCTAAAAGAAGTTCTGCATTTGATGCGTTAGGTAAACTTCCAGTTTTTAGTTGCATAAGAGGCGTAGCTGTTGTTACAACGTCTACAGGGTTTGCGATTAGTGGTAGGTCGTAACCAGGTAATGTCCATGTTGTCATAAGACTTGTCCAAGATAGTAAAAACATACGACCACCAAGTGCTGGGTTTATAAAGTTATTACCAATACCACCAAAAATCATTTTTACCATGATGATAGAAAATGCAGAACCGATAGCCATTGTCCATAGTGGTAGAGAAACAGGAACATTATATGCTAAAATTATACCCGTCACAACTGCCGATAGGTCTGAAACAGTTATTGGTTGTTTGTTTATTTTGTTAAAGATAATTTCTGCTAAAACACAAGTTATTACAGAAATGAAAACAAGAGAAACGGCTCTTGTGCCAAAATTTGTTATAGCTAAGATGAAAGCTGGAATGAGAGCGATAATTACATCTCCCATTATAGATGTTGTACCATCAGGCGTTTGTATATGTGGACCTGGCGAAACAACGACTTTATCTAGTTGTGTCATTATTTTTCCTCCTGTTCAGATACTAAATCTGCTACTTTTTGTTTTGTTGTTTTAAATTGTTGAACTAGCTGAATACGTGCAGGACACACATACGAACAAGCACCACATTCTATACAGTCTGTACCACCGATTTCTTCAAACTCTGTTACCATTCCTTTATTTGCATAAAGATTCATATGAACAGGAGAAAGACCTATCGGACATACAGAAACGCATTTGCCACAACGCAAACAAGCAGGATTTTTAATTCTTTTATCTTCGTTTTTACAAAAAGCTAAAACACCGTTTGTTCCAGCAGAAATTGGAACATCTAGCGAAAATTGTGCAGTACCCATCAAAGGGCCACCCATAACGATTTTGTTAGGGTCTTCTATAAATCCACCTGCACACTCTATTAATGAGCCTATTGTAGTACCGATAGGAGCTGAAATGTTTTTAGGATTTGCGATAGCAGAACCCGATACTGTAACTACACGAGAAATATCTGGAGTTCCTGCGTTAAATAAATTATAAATTGCAACTAAAGTACCAACGTTGAAAACAACGCAATTTACATCTGTTGGATATTGACCTTTAGCAACAGTTTTCTTTTCTAAAGTACGGATAAGGTTATTTTCAAAACCTTGACCATAAGAAGAACTTACAGTTTTAATTTGTGCTGTTATTTTTGCATCTGTTATTGCTTGATTTAAACCTGCAAAAGCAGATTTGTTTTTCTTGTTTACAGCAATTGTTACATCTTTAGCATCTAAAACTTTTTTAATTATTTTTGCACCACCGATAATTTCGTTTGCATTTTCAACTAAAAGTCTATAGTCTGCTGTTATGTATGGCTCACATTCAGTAGCATTTATTATAATAGTTTCTACTTGGTCAACACTTAGGCTGATTTTAGCATGTGCTGGAAATTCGCCACCACCGTGGCCGATAATGCCAGCTTCACGTATTGCAATAACAACTTCTTCTTGCGACATTTCTTCGTAGTTTTTTGGTGCGTTTGTTTCGCACACAGTTTCTAAAAAATCATTTTCTATAGTTATAGTCATAACTTCAGCCCCAGATGAATGAATCTTTGGAGCAACTGATTTTACTTTGCCAGAAACAGAAGAATGAACAGGAACTTCTCGTAGGTTTTTAGTATCACCTATTTTTTGTCCTACAGTTACAAGTTCGCCTGCTTTAACGATTGGTTCGCATTCATTTCCTGATTTGCAAACTAAAGGTATGTGGATAAGCTCAGAACCCTTCATTTTTTCGATTTCTTTGTTTTTTGTAGCAGTTTTCGTATCATCTAGATTTAGTCTACTGCTGAAATTTAAAGCCACTATAAATCACCTCTTATAATCTTTATTTTATATTTTATCGCTTATTTTATATTATAGCACAACTATGTAGCAAAATGCAAGGAAAAAATGTATAATTTGTTAAGGCAATACCTATGGGATAACGGCTTACGTCTTAATGGTCAACTTTTTTATTAAATTTCCGTTACTTTGCATAAAAATTTCTCTAAAAAATTTAACTATTATAATTGTGAGCAATTGCCTTAAAATGAAATATAAAAATATAAAGTATAAAAATAAAAATTTTTTTCTGTTGATTTTTATATATAAATTTGGTAAAATAAGATACAATACAATAAAAGCAATACCATCATAACTAATGGCTTACGCTTTAATAGTCAACTTTTTTGTGAAATTTCCGTCACTATGCACAAAAATCACTCGTAAGACGAAAGTATTACTGCGTATTTTTTTGCACAAATTAACGAAAAATCATCATAAAATTCAACTATTATAGTTGTGAGAAATTGCCTAAAATAAAAGGAGAAATTTAAAATGTCAAACCCTATAGTAACTTTCGAAATAGAAAACGGAGGTATAATTAAAGCAGAATTATACCCTAGTATTGCACCAAACACTGTAAACAGTTTTATATCACTTATAAACAAAGAGTATTATAATGGAAAAATATTTCATAGAGTAATACCTGGATTTATGATTCAAGGTGGTTGCCCTGAGGGAACTGGAATGGGTGGACCTGGATACAATATCGCAGGCGAATTTACAAACAACGGTTTTAAAAATGATTTAAAACACGATCGTGGTGTGCTTTCTATGGCTCGTTCAGCTTATCCAGACTCAGCAGGTTCACAATTTTTTATAATGTCGTCTAACGCTCCACACCTAGATGGCGAATATGCATCTTTTGGTAAAGTTTTAGAAGGACTAGATACTGTAGATTATATAGTAAACCAAAAAGCAGATAGATCAGATAGACCACTAGATGATGTTGTTATAACAAAGGTAACAGTTGATACTTTTGGTGTAGAATACGAAGAACCAGTTAAAGCATAATTTTGTCGAGCAAAAGGAGGAATTGTCTTGATTTCTATAAATAATTTAAATAAATATTTCGGTAGCACGCTTGTTTTACAAGATATTAATATAGAAATTCGTGACGGTGAAAAACTCGGAATTGTAGGACAAAATGGAAGTGGAAAAACCACGCTATTTAAAATTATTTCAGACACACTTGAATACGATAGTGGTGAAATTGCAATTTCTAAAGGGCAAACTTTAGGAATAATCGACCAAATGCCGATTTTTTCTGAAAAAACAACGGTAGAGGACGTTCTAAAGTCTGCCTATAAAGAAATTATAAACCTAAAAGAAACTGCCTCGAAACTCGAAGAGAAAATGGCACAAGGCGATATGGAAGTTTTAAACGAATATAGCCGAATAACGAGCAGAATAGAGGATTTAGGTGGGTATAATTTCGATTTTGAAATAGACAAAGTATGTAATGGGCTTGATATTTCAAAAGAAATGAGAGAAAAGTTTTTTAATATTTTATCAGGTGGGGAAAAAACAAGAGTAAATCTTGCTCGAATAATCCTTGAAAAAACTGATATTTTACTTCTTGATGAACCAACAAACCACCTAGATATGAATGCTACAATTTGGCTTTCTAAATATCTTTCAAGCTATAAGGGGACTATTGTAACAATTTCCCACGATAGATATTTTTTAGACGAGATTGTAGATAGAATTATCGAAATAGAAAACCACAAAACAGATGAATATATCGGAAATTACAGCTTCTATGCTGTAGAAAAAGAAGAACGACAAAAACGTGCTTTAGAAAAGCATTTAAGAGAAGCAGAAGAACTTAAAAAAATGCAAGACGCAAGCAAAAAAATGCACCAGTGGGGTACACAACGTATGCACAAGCGTGCTTTTTCTATGGATAAACGTATTGCAAAAATGACAGTGTCAGACAGACCGAAAAAAGCAAAACAAATGTCGGTAAACTTTACAAACACCGATTATAAAACAGAAGAACTTTTGAAAATGCGAGATATATCAAAATCTTTTGGTGATAGACAAATCCTAAAAAACTTTGGTTTTGATATGAACAACGGCGATAAAATAGCTATAATTGGTGATAATGGCACTGGAAAAACAACCTTGCTTAAAATTTTGCTTGGTTTAGATACCCAAGATACTGGTAAAATTAAAAAAGGCTTAGGTTTAAAAATGGGGTATTTACCTCAACTTGTAAAATTTGAAAATGATAAACGTAACTTAATTGATACCTTAATATATGAAAAAAATGTAACTACGCAAACTGCAAGAAATCGTCTAGGTTCTTTTAAATTTACAGGAGAAGACCAACTTAAACTTGTAGAAAAATTGTCGGGTGGAGAAAAATCAAGGCTTAGACTTTGTACGCTTATGTATGACAATGTAAACTTGTTAATTTTAGACGAACCGACAAACCATTTAGATATAATTTCTCGTGAATGGATAGAGGAATCTATCGAAGAATATGACGGAAGCCTTATTTTTGTATCGCATGATAGATATTTTATAAGTAGATTTGCAAATAAAATTATAGAACTTACAAAAGATGGTTTTTATATATTTTCTGGCTCATATGAATATTATTTAAGAGCAAGAGAAGATGACAAGGTAGAATTTATACCAAAAGAAACCGTTTTTAAAGAAGTTGTAGTCGAGAAAAAACCGAAACAAGAAAAACCTAAAGGTGTTGATAAAGTTTTAGAAAAGAAAATTAAAGCTGTCGAGCGTTCTATAAAAACTTTAGACGAAAGAATTGCAAATATTGATATAGAAATGTGTGAAAATTCAGCAGATTTTGTAAAACTTGCAGAACTATCACAAGAAAAAGAGGATTTAGAAATAGAACTACTAGAAAAAATGGAACTTTGGGACACGCTTTTGGAGGAAACATAGATGTATTTTTTCTTAGTTTTCGGAATTTTTTTCACAATAACAGGTCTAGTATGCACGGTTTTTCCTAGTGCAAGCTTTGGAGTATTATTTTTCACAGCTTTAGGAATTGCAATGCTCGGCTTAACGTTCTGTATAAAAATATCAACATTAAACTTAAAGTGTAGTAAATTCTTTAAAGGTGTATCGGTTTTTGGAAAATGTATTTTTACAATATGGCTAATGTCTTTTGTAATTATCGAAAGTTTGATATTATTTGGTACAAAAAGCGATGAAAATATAGAATTTGATGCATTAATAGTCCTTGGAGCAGGGATAAACGACGATTATCCGTCGCTTTCTTTTAAAGCAAGGCTTGATGTTGCGATTGCGTATTTAGAAGAAAACTTAGATGCTATTGTAGTAACAACTGGTGGTTTTGGAGATGACGAAAAACTTTCGGAAAGCTATGTTGCGTATAAATATTTAGTAGATAACGGAATTTCTAAAGACCGAATTTTGATAGAAGAAAAATCGACAAACACATACGAAAATATTTTATATGCTAAAGAGGTGCTAGGAGAAGATTTTGATGGAACAGCGTGTGCTGTATCGAATGATTTTCACTTGTTTCGTGCAAGAGAACTACTAAAGCTGTTTGACTTTACACCATATGCAATAGGTTCAAAAATTCCATCTTATGAGGGGTTGAACATATTATACTCTATTCGAGAGTATTTTTCGGTAGTCAAACATTTAATATTTGAAAGATAAAATTAACCATTTGAAAGGTAATATATAAAATGAATGAAAAATTATTAGCACTTGAGGCACGTTTTTTAGAACTTGATGAATTAATATCAAGCCCTAATTTATATGACGACCCACAAAATGCAGCAAAACTTTTAAAAGAACAAAAAGATTTAACACCTATAATAGAAGCTTTTCGTACTTTACGCAAAGCAGAACAAACAGTAGAAGAATCGCTTGAGCTTATGCAAGGTGAAACTGATGTTGAAATGAAAGAAATGCTACAAATGGAGTACCAAGAATCAAAAGATAGCATTGAAAGACTTACAGAAGAATTAAAATTATTATTAATTCCAAAAGATATAAATGATGATAAAAACGTTATCGTGGAAATCCGTGGTGGTGCAGGTGGAGAGGAAGCTCAGCTATTTGCAAACTCATTATATAGAATGTATACTATGTATGCAGAAAAAAATCGTTGGAAAATAGACGTTATGAATATGAACCAAACGGAACTAGGTGGAATAAAAGAAGTTTCTTTCGAAATCGAAGGAGAGGGAGCTTATTCTCGACTAAAATTTGAATCTGGTGTTCACCGTGTGCAACGTGTTCCAGAAACAGAATCACAAGGTAGAGTTCATACATCTACTGCAACAGTTGCTGTTTTACCAACAGTAGAAGAAGTTGAAATAGACATAAATCCATCAGATTTAAAAATAGATACTTTCCGTTCTAGTGGTGCAGGTGGTCAGCACGTAAATACAACAGACTCTGCTATCCGTGTAACACATATCCCAACAGGTGTTGTTGTTGAGTGTCAAGACGAACGTTCGCAACACAAAAACCGTGATAAAGCTATGAAAGTTTTGCGTTCTAGAATTTACGAAGCAGAGCTTGAAAAACAAAATGCAGAAATTGCAGCAGAAAGAAAAACGCAAGTAGGGACAGGCGACCGTTCAGAACGCATTAGAACTTATAACTACCCTGAAAGCCGTGTTTCTGACCATAGAATTAAACTTACATTATATAAATTAGACCAGTTTTTAAATGGAGATTTAGACGAAATTATCGACGGTTTAATTACAGATATGCAAGCAAAACGTCTTTTAGAGCAAGGCGAATAAATTATAATTTTAAATTAAGGTAATTGAAATATCTAAGAATAATTATCTGCTAAAATATACTTCTTAATAAAAAATACATCGCATATTATTCTATGAGGTGTATTTTTATGAACGAAACAATATTTTATACTCTACTTGGTACGCTAAGTGGTGCTATAGGTACAGGGCTTGGTGGCGTTTTTGCCATATGCACAAATAAAAAATCGAATAAATTTTTAAGCTGTATTTTAGAGCTATCAGCAGGGCTTATGCTGTCGGTAGTGTTTTTAGATTTACTGCCAAATGCCTTTTTAAGAACAGATTTTATAACAAATATTCTAGGATTACTAATTGGAATATTTTTTATGGTTTTAACAAAGAGTGTAATTTGCGATGATAATAATTCGTATCAAAGTATTGGTATGGTTTTAGCTGTAGGAATAGCCTTGCATAATCTTCCAGAGGGGCTTGCGATTGGAGTTTCTCTCGATGCAGATTTTTCGCTAGGTTTATCTATAGCATTAGCAATTTTGCTACATGATGTTCCTGAGGGACTTGCGATGTCAATTCCACTAAAAATGGCGAATATGCACCCTATAAAAATTTTGTGTATATCAATTTTTGCAGGACTGACAACAGGTTTAGGTGGACTTATAGGCGTAATTATCGGAAAAATAAGCGATAATATAATAGGTTTGTCGCTTAGCATTGCAAGTGGAGCGATGATTTATGTAATCATTATGGAATTAATACCAAAATCTAAGGAGATTTACAAAGGGAAACTATCCTCTGAGTTTAATATGTTAGGAATTATACTGGGAGTATTGGTGAAAACTGTTTTAAGTGGGTGATTTTAATAAAAACTTTAAAGCTAGATTCAGAAAAAAAAGAAGACATAAAAAAAGCTTGCGATTTAATTTTAAACGGAGAAGTGGTGGCAATTCCAACAGAAACTGTGTATGGACTTGGTGCGAATGCACTAGATAAAAAAGCTGTTTTAAAAATATTTAAAGCAAAAGGCAGACCACAAGACAATCCGTTAATAATTCATATATCAAGCTATGATATGCTAGAAAGTTTAGTTTTGGAAATATCCCAAAAAGCAAAACTTGTAATGAATGCGTTTTGGCCAGGTGCTTTGACGATTATCTTTAAAAAAAGTGATATTGTACCGAGTGAAATTTCTTGTGGACTTGATACAGTTGCAATAAGGTTTCCAAACCACAAAACAGCACTAGAAATGATAAAAACTGCAGGTGTGCCAATTGCTGCACCGTCTGCAAATTCATCTGGAAAACCATCGCCGACAACTGCGACACACGTTTTAGACGATTTAGATACAAAAATTTCGGCTATTGTGTGGGACGCTCCTTGTAAAGTTGGTGTCGAGTCTACCGTTTTAGATTTAACAGGGGACATACCATCTATTTTGCGACCTGGAGAGGTAACTTTTGAGCAATTGCAAGAAGTTTTAGGCGAAGTTTTGATAGATTTTGCTGTAAAAGAAAAAATTTCAGAAAATGCTGTTGTAAATTCACCTGGTATGAAATATAGACATTATGCACCAAAAGCAGACGTTACTGTTTTGTGTGGAAATTCGCTAGATACTGCAAATTATATAAACCAAGTAGCAGATGAAAAAAGTGGTGTTTTATGCTTTGATGAGTACGCAAATTTCTTTAAAAATGAAAATATCAAAACTTTTGGCGAAGAATTTGACATAAGTGAGCAAGCGAGAAATTTATTTGAAAAACTACGTTTGTTTGACGAGTTAGATATATCGCAAATTTTTGCACAATGCCCAAATGATGATGGATTAGGTCTTGCAGTAGCAAATAGACTTAAAAAATCAAGTGGATTTAATGTTATAGAGATAAAAAAACGCAAAATAATCGGACTGACAGGAACATCTGGAAGTGGAAAATCGACAGTTAGTGGCATTTTTAATAAACTTTGTGCTAAAGTTATTAGTGCAGATGAAATTTACCATAATTTGCTAGAAAACTGCGATGATATGAAAAGAGAGATTTCTGAAAGTTTTGATGTAGACTGTAAAGATATAGATAGAAAAAAACTGGGAAAAATTGCTTTTTCAGATAAATCAAAACTTTTAAAACTAAACGAAATTACCCATAAATATATAACTCACGAGTTTGAAAAACAATTATTTTGTAGTATTAATGACGAATTTATAATTTTAGATGTGCCACTTATGTTTGAGGCAAGTTATGATAAATATTGCGATAAAGTAATCGGAGTGGTATCAAACGAAGAACAAAAAATTGAAAGAATTTGCAAAAGAGATGGCGTTAATTATGACTACGCAAAAAAACGTCTTGAAAGTCAAAAAAAAGATAGCTTTTTTTATGATAAGTGTGATATAATAATAAAAAACAACGATGATTTTTCTTCACTTTATAAGCAATGTGAAGAAATATATAATAAAGTGATGGGAGAAAGAAATGAGCTTACTTAAAAAACATGAAAAAGTAGCAGTTATGCACAAGTATGATGACGAAATGAAAGAATTTGCAGAACTTTACAAATCTTTTTTAGATGAATGTAAAACAGAAAGAGAAACTGTTAATTTCTTTGAAAAAATGGCGAAAGATAATGGCTTTAAATTATACAAAAGAGGGTCAAACCTTAAAGCAGGCGATAAAATCTACACAATAAATCGTTCAAAAGCTATAATTTTGGCTGTTATTGGTAAAAAATCGCTAAATGATGGCTGTAATATCACAGCTGCACACGTAGATACACCACGTATAGACATAAGAACAGTTCCTTTATATGAAGATAGTGGACTTGCACTTATGAAAACTCATTACTACGGTGGAATAAAAAAATATCACTGGCTTGCAATACCTTTAGAAATTCGTGGTGTTGTATATAAAAAAGATGGCGAAAAAGTTGATATTTGCATAGGTAAAGACCCAACAGACCCAGTTTTTACAATTACAGACTTGCTTCCACACCTTGGTAAAGACCAAATGGACAAAAAAGCTACAGAAATCGTAAAAGGTGAGGGTTTAAATGTTTTAGTTTCAGCTACTCCTTCGGACACAGACGAAAAAGAAAACGTTAAACTATTTGTATTAGAGTTTTTAAATAAAACTTATGGTATAATAGAAGATGACTTTGCAACAGCAGAATTATCTTTAGTGCCAGCTTTTAATGCTCGTGATATTGGCTTTGACAGAACTATGGTAGGTGCATATGGACATGACGATAGAGTTTGTTCTTATTCAACAGCTAGAGCTTTATTTGATATGAAAGAAGTGCCAGAAAAAACTTGCGTTTGTGCTTTAGTTGATAAAGAAGAAATCGGCTCGTACGGACTAACAGGTATGAAATCACAACATTTTGATACTTTTATAGAAGATTTATGCATAGATACTAATAGCAGACTTCGTGTATGCTATGAAAATTCTTTCTGCATGTCAGCTGACGTTTCAAATTCATATGACCCAAATTTCCCAGATGTTTCAGAAAAAAATAACGATTCTAAAATATCAAACGGTTTTGCTATTTTAAAATATACAGGAGCGAGAGGGAAATCAGGAACATCAGATGCATCTGCAGAAACAATGTCTAAAGTACGCACAGTACTTGATAATGCAAATGTTTCTTGGCAAACGGGTCAATTAGGACGTGTAGACCAAGGTGGTGGTGGAACTGTGGCTTACATGATTTCTGAAAGAAATATAGAAACTGTAGACGCAGGCGTTCCGGTGCTTTCTATGCACGCACCATTTGAAGTAATTTCTAAACTAGACCTTTATATGTCATACAAAGGCTATAAAGCGATGTTTGAAAATATGTAATTATTTAAAGGAGAGTAAATTATGAAAGAATTAAGATTTGGCGTAGTTGGTTGTGGAGCTATCGGAAAACTACAAGCAGACGTTATCGAACAAATTGAAAACGCAAAACTTGTTGCTGTGTGTAGTGCGACAGAAAAATCGGCAAAAGAACTTGCAACAACTCACTCTTGCGATTGGCATACAGACTATGCTGAAATGCTAGAACGTGAAGATATTGACATAGTTGCAATTTGTACACCTTCAGGTTTGCATTACGAACAAACAATACAAGCAGGAAAAGCGAAAAAACACGTTATTTGCGAAAAACCTATTGATATTGAGGTTGCTAAAGCAGAAGAAATGACTAGAGTATGTAAAGAAAATGGCGTTACTTTTAGCGTTATTTTCCAACATAGATTTGATGGTTCTACAGTTGCAGTAAGAAAAGCTATAGAAGAAGGACACCTTGGGAAACTACTTTGGGGTTCTAGTCGTTCTATCTTATATAGAGATGCAAACTACTATAGCACACCTTGGCGTGGTACTTGGGAGTATGACGGTGGTGGCGTACTTATAAATCAAGCTATACATACTATCGACTTATTGCTAGAGTTTTTTGGTCCGGTTAAAAGTGTTAGTGCAAAATGTAGACGTTTATTGCACCACGAAATTGAAGCAGAAGATACAGCTGTTGCGTCTATCGAGTTTGCAAATGGCTGTTTAGGAAGTATCGAAGCATCTACTGCGTGTTACCCAGGGATATACTCAGAACTTAGCTTATTTGGCGAAAAAGGTTCTGTTGTAATTAAAAACGACAAACTAGTTTACTATAAACTAGAAGGTGGAAATGTATCATATTTAGATGACGTTTTAATTAGCGAAGAAGAACTTAATGCTCCAAAAGGTGCAAAAATTGCAGATAGATCGCATACAACTCAATTTAAAAATGTAGTTGATGCTATTTTAGCAGGAAAAGAACCATTAGTAACAGGTAAATCGGCAACAAATAGCCTAGAACTAATTAAAGCAATCTATAAATCTTCGGACGAAAAACGTGAGATTTATCTTCAAAAACACTTATAATAAAGCAAAGCACAAAGTTTCTTTTAGAAGTTTTGTGCTTTTTCTTTTGGTTGTTTTTGTTGTTTTTTTACACTAAATTTGTTCAAAATAACCATTGAAAAGGTAGATAAAATGGTGTATCATATAATTAATCGAAAAAAACCGATAATTGAAAAGGAGAAAATTATGAGCATAGTATCAGAAATCACAAGAGATAAGTGGATTTTAAGCACGTTTCCAGAATGGGGAACATGGCTTAATGAAGAAATTGAAAGCACTGTAGTTCCAAAAGGAAGTGTTGCTTTATGGTGGCTTGGTTGTACAGGCACATGGATAAAATCAGAAGGCAATGCAAACGTTTTAGTTGACCTTTGGGTAAAAACAGGTAAACAATCACACGGTGATGGAACAATGAAAGTTGGACACCAACACAGAAGAATGATTGGCTGTAAAGCACTTCAACCAAATCTTAGAAACGTTCCTTGTGTTATTGATCCATTTGCTATCAAAAACCTTGATGCAGTATTATCGACTCATGACCATGGTGACCATATCGACGAAAACGTAGCAGCTGCTGTTTTACAAAACTGTGCAGACACAGTTCCTTTCATAGGTCCAAAATCTTGCGTAGATTTATGGGTTAAATGGGGTGTTCCTGCTGAAAGATGTATCACTGTTCGCCCAGGCGATAAAGTGCAAATTAAAGACATCGAAATCGTAGCTTTAGATTCTTTTGATAGAACAGAACTTGTAACACCACATGGTGAAGGCGACCTTAAAAACAAAATGCCACAAGAGATGGACGATTTAGCTGTAAACTACTTATTTAACACACCAGGTGGAAATATTTATCACTCAGGTGACTCTCACTATTCAAACTACTTTGCAAAACACGGTAATGATTATAAAATCGACGTGGCTCTTGGTTCTTATGGTGAAAATCCACGTGGTATGACAGATAAAATTACATCTATAGATATGTTAAGAATGGCAGAATGTTTAAACACTCAAGTTGTTATTCCAATTCACCACGATATTTGGACTAACTTTAAAGCAGACCCTAAAGAAATCGTTACTTTATGGGAAATGAGAAAAAATAGACTTCAATATAAATTTAATCCATTTATTTTAGAAGTTGGTGGAATGTTCATGTGGCCTCAAGATAAAGACAAAATCGAATTTATGTATGACAGAGGTTTCCACGATGCATTCGCAGAAGAACCAGACCTTCCTTTCCGTTCTATGCTATAAGCCATATGGAAAAAAATGCTACTTTAGTCATTGATGTAGGAACATCTAGTATAAGAGGTGTTTTATGCGATGATTTTGGAAAACACATAAAAATCGTACAACATAAATATGATTTAGAGCTTCTTCCTAATAATTATGTAGAACTAAATCCAAAAATTTTACTAGATTTTATGGTAGATATTTGTACACAAATAGGAAGTTTTGCGAAATCAAACGACTATAATTTAGAAAGCATTTCAATAACATCTCAACGCTCGTCTGTAATTTGTATAGGCGAGCAGGGAGATGCTCTTATGAATGCTATTATGTGGCAAGATAAGAGAACAGCTCTTGTTTGCGACGAATTACAACCACTAAAAGACGAAATTTTTTATATTACAGGACTGAATATTTCGCCTGTATTTTCTTTGCCTAAAATAAAGTGGGTTAAAGAAAATATGCCTGAAATATTCACGAAAACATATAAATTTGCAGGTTTTTTAGAATATTTAGTGTTTCATTTAACAGGGCATTTTACTGTTGATACTTCAACAGCAAGCAGAAGTGCTATGTTTGATATAACAAATAAGGTTTGGTCGGATAAAATTTTAGATAAAATGGGCATAAGCAAAGAAAATTTATGTGAGGTTATAGATGTTGGTACTAGCAAATATAACACGACGAAAGAATTTTCTCGAATTTTGCAAATTGAAAACGATATTCCTGTTATACTTGCAGGTGGTGACCAGCAGTGTGCATCTTTAGGTTTAGGTTGCATAGAAAATTCGGACATAATGGTAAATTGTGGTACAGGTGCTTTTTGTATATGCATAGTAGACGAACCATTTTTTAGCAAAGAAGATGGGCTTAGCTGTAATGTTTCTGCGATAAAAGATAAATGGATTGTCGAAGGAAGTGTTATTTGTGCAGGAACTGCTCTCGATTGGTCAAAAGATAAATTTTTAGATGTAGAAATTAGCGAAGTGTGCGAAAAATCAGGTGTTGGAGCAAATGGAGTTATTGCAAATTCTCAATTTGCAGGCAAAGGCACACCAACATGGGATAGCTATGCACGAGGAAGTTTTAATAATATATCTATTAGCAATACAAAATACGACATGGTACGAGCTGTTTTAGAATCTATAGTAGAAGAAATTGCAAATAGCGTGTTTAGTATGATGAAAATGTCTAAAAACGAAAATACGCATATAATTTGTTCTGGTGGTATATCAAAGCTTAAAGCTTTTAATCAAATGCAAGCTGATATATACAACAATAAATTAAATGTTAGCCAAAATGACCAAGCCACTGTTACAGGAGCTTGGATTTCTGCAATGGTTTTTTTAGGTAAGTATAAAACGCATAAAGAGGCTTTTGAGAAAAATCAATACGAATTTGAAACGTATGAACCAATTAGCGAAAATGTAGAAATATATAATAAAATAAGAAATGTAAGAAATCTTTATAACAATGATTATAAAAAGATTTTCGATTTATTGAAATAAAAGGTGAAGTATGATAGTTAATAAAATAAAAACTCATAATTTAGAAAAATGTTACTCTATTGCTCCTTTAAAATATAATGAAAAAGATTATATTTTAGTGGCAGCTGAAAAAACAGATAGCTGTTTAATGTTTGATTTAGACGGAAATTTAATTGATACAATTTGGGAAGGTCCTGGTGGAACTATGTCTATGGTTCAAGTGCCAAACTCAAATGGTCAATTTTTAGCTACACATAAATTTTATTCTCCAAACGACTCAAAAGAAGCTAAAATTGTTGTAGTAACACCAAAAGACGGCAAGTGGGACGTTCAAACGCTTGTGGATATTCCTCATGTGCATAGATTTGATATAATTTCTCGTGACGGCGAATATTACCTAATAGCTGCTGCTCTTTGCACAGGACGTGATTTCCGTGACGACTGGTCTTTAAAATATAAAGGCAAAGTATATGGTGCAAAACTTCCTGCTGATTTATCTTCTTATAACGAAAATAATCAATTAGAACTTATGGTTATTAAAGACCAATTGTTTAAAAATCATGGTTACTATCGTGGGAAAGAAAATGGATATGACTACTCTGTTATCGGGTCTGAAGATGGAATATTTAAAGTTATTCCACCTGCAAAAGATAAATTTAACCCAGACCACTGCAAAGACAACGAAACTGATTTTGAAGTTATAAAACTTTTAGACCTTGATGCAAGCGATATGACTTTAGTTGATTTAGATGGTGACGGCGACTTAGAAATGATTACTTATTCTCCGTTTCATGGTGCAAATTTAGATTTATATAAATTAAAAAATGGTAAATATGAAAAAATCTGGCATTTCCCAGAAGAATTTACTTTTTCACATGCTCTATGGTCAGGTGAAATAAATGGTAAAAATATTGCTGTTTTAGGAAATCGTGAAGGTAAAAAACAACTTATCGGCGTTACTATGGAAAATGGCGAAGTGAAAACAGAAGTTTATGATGAAAATGTAGGTGTTGCAAACACTTTATGTTATAAAAATGGTGATAAAACATATATTGTTTCTGCAAACCGTGAAATAGACGAAATAGCATTTTATGAAGTAAAATAGGTGGAAAATGAGTAAATATACAATTGGTTTATACGAAAAGGCGATGCCAAATGATTTAACTTTTCGTGAAAAATTAGAGTGTGCAAGCAGAGCAAACTACGACTATATCGAAGTTAGTATTGATGCGACAGAAGAAAAAATTAACAGAATAAATATGGGCGAAAAAGAGCGTTTCGAGTTAGTTACCGATATTTTTGAAACCAAAACAGGTATCGACTCTTTATGTGTTTCTGCACTTACAAAATATGCTCTAGGCGACCTAAACGAAGTTAATAGCACTCGTGGTTTAGAAATTATTAAGGGTTCTATTAAACTTGGATATGATATAGGTGCAAGAATTATAATGATTCCAGGATATGATATATATTATGGAGAATCTACAAAAGAAACACGAGCAAAATATATCGAAAATTTAAAAGTGATTACTGAAATTGCATCAAAATATGGTGTTGTTTTAGGTTTTGAAACTATGGAAAATGAATTTATGAATACTACAGAAAAAGCTATGGAGTATGTAAATATCATAAATTCATCGTATTTGCAAGTTTATCCAGACTGTGGCAATATAACAAATGCTATAAAAACATATGGCACAAGCTTTGCAGATGATGTTAAAACAGGCGAAGGTCATATTGTAGCTATGCACTTAAAAGAAACTGTGCCAGGAAAATTTCGTGAAATTCCTTATGGAACAGGGCATGTTGATTTTGTAAATGTTATAGATACAGCATGGGAGCTTGGAATTCGTAAATTTGTAACAGAATTTTGGGATATAGGCAAAGAAGAATGGTTTGATGATGTTGTATTTGCAAACAAAATGATGAGAGATTTATTTTCGAAAAAGGAGAGTAAGTAAGAATGCTTAAAAAATTAAAAGAAGAAGTATATAAAGCAAATATGCTTTTGCCAAAATATGGCTTAGTGACATTCACTTGGGGGAATGTATCAGCGTTTGAACCAGATGCTAAATATGTTATAATTAAGCCATCTGGCGTGGATTACGAAGAATTAACACCTGATGATATGGTAGTTGTCGATTTAGAAGGAAATATCGTAGAGGGTAAATTAAAACCATCTTCAGATACTGCAACGCATATCGAACTTTATAAAAAATATCCAGAAATTGGTGGAATAGTACATACGCACTCTAAAATGGCAGTATCTTTTGCTTCTGCTTGCAGAAAAATACCTAGCTATAATACGACTCATGGGGACTATTTCTATGGAGATATTCTTTGTACAAGAAGCCTTACAAAAGAAGAAATCGAAGGCGAATATGAAAAAAATACAGGACTTGTTATTATAGAAACTTTAGAAAAAAAGAATATCAATCCTATGCATAACCCAGGTATTTTATGTGCAAATCATGGTCCTTTCACTTGGGGAAAAAATGCAAGCGACGCTGTGCATAATTCAGTTGTTTTAGAAGAAGTTGCGACTATGGCGTTTAATGCAGAACTTTTAAATAAAAATATCATGCCTGCTCCAAAATACATTGTAGATAAGCATTTTATGAGAAAACATGGACCAAACGCATATTATGGTCAAAAATAATTTGAAAATAATAAAAATGCTGTAGCCTAAAAACTACAGCATTTGTTTTGTCAAAACTCAGTCGCAAATGCGTTCACGCCTAGGTGGTTGAGATTTTGCCTTAAATAGCTGTAGACACATGAAAAATTCAACAAAACATAAAAATTGCCTATAAATAAAAAAGACTGCCAAAAAACATCTTTTCGACAGCCTAAACTTATGCAAACTAAAAACTACAGTAATTTATTTCGTTGTAACGCAATTTAAGTTATATCATATAGTATATTAAGCACAAATTTGTTAGCTACAATTCCACAAAAACAAGTTTGTAGCTTTTTATATATAAATTGAGCTCAATTAAAAACAAAACCACTTTACATATAGTAAAGTGGTTTTTGGTTTAGTTGATTTCTAGATAAGTTTCTAGACGTTTGAATAAATCGGTACCATCAACATCATCTGGGATAACAAGATCAAGAGGCTCGTTAATTCCTAGAAGAAACATACCAAGTAGAGATTTTGCATCTACCATACCACTTTGACTGTGAATCCAGATGTCGAAAGGAAATTCGACAACAACCTGATTGATTTTTTGAATATCACTTGTGTTTTTTACTTTGATAGTTTTTTTCATAATATCCACTCCTTTTCATTTTGTAATTTATTAATATTTGTAGACAATATATATGTAATCTACTATATTTACCATTATACCATAAATTTTATAAAATGCAAGTCGTATTTTAGTTAAATGTAAGTTAAAAATAAAATAAATCAAAATGCTTTTTCATATGAGGTGTACTTAAATTTTAAAATATAAAAATTCATATAAATGTATTGAAATTTTTATAAAACTATGATATAATAACCATAATTGACTAATTGTAAATGGTGAGTAATGTATATTGATAATGTAAAAATTGATGGAAAGTTTATATTAGCACCCATGGCAGGGATTACAGACAAAGCTTTTCGCATGATATGTAAAGAGCATGGTGCGTGTATGACAGTATCTGAAATGATTAGTGCTAAAGCATTAACTTTTTCAGACAAAAAAACCTTGAGCTTAATGGAAAAATTTGATAATGAAAAACCGTATGTAGTGCAAACTTTTGGTCGAGAACCAGATATTTTTAGACAAGCTATACCGATGATAATAGAACATTCTAAATGCGATATTATAGATATAAACATGGGTTGTCCTGCTCCGAAAATTACGAGTAATGGCGAGGGTTCAGCTCTTATGAAAGACATAGATTTAGCACAGAAACTTATAAAAGTTGCAACTTCGGTGTCTACTGTTCCAATAACTGTAAAATTTCGCAAGGGATACACAAATTTAGAGCAAAATTATCTCGATTTTTCTAAAATGGCAGAACAAGCAGGGGCTAGTGCTATATGTATCCACGGTAGAACTCGTACGCAAATGTATAGTGGTAAAGCCGATTGGGACGCAATAGCCGAGATTAAACAAGCTGTTAAAATTCCAGTAATTGCAAATGGCGATATTGTAGATGGCGATACAGGACGTGAAATTTTGACACAAACAGGTGCAGATTTTGCAATGATAGGCAGGGGGACTTTTGGAAATCCGTTTATCTTTGAAGAATGTAATCAAGCTATTGAAAATAAAATTTTTCAAAAACCAACACTAAACGAAAAACTAGATGTGTTTGTAAGACAAATGGAGCTTGCTTCGAAATTTAAAAATGAAAAAATTGCTATGCTTGAGGCTAGAAAACACTTTTTATGGTATCTTAAAGGCATTGATAATGCTAAGGAATTTAAAAAACGTGCTACAAAATTAGTAAATATGAGTGAAATGTATGATTTAGTACATGAAATAAAAAATAATCTATAGAAAGGAAAGGTATGATATGTCAAGTGAAGAAGAATTAATAGCAGGATTAAAAATGCACGATATAAAAGTTTTTGAACAGTTAGTTTCGATGTATGAAAAGAAAATATATAATTATGCTTATGGTTTTACATTAAATCGTGAGGACGCACTTGATATAACTCAAGAAGTATTTTTTAAAATTTATAGGAATATAGATAAATTTAAAGAAAAATCTTCTCTTTCTACATGGATTTATAAAATAACAAGTAATGTATGTATTGATGCAGTTAGAAAAAATAATAAGCATAAAACTGTTGATATGACTGCAGAAAACGAAGAATATATAAATAAAATACCAGATAAAGCTGAATCTGTTGATAAAATTTTAGAAAATAAAGAAATTAGTGAGGAAATATTTAATTCTATTAAGCAATTAGACTACGATTCTCGTCAAGTTATTGTAATGAGAGATATTTTAGGATTATCTTATACAGAAATTTCTGAGATTTTAAAAGCTAATGATGGAACTATAAAATCTAGAATTTCAAGGTCTAGAAAAAAACTTAGAGAAATTTTATTAAATCAGGGAACTAAATAAAATTCTCTACGTCTAAATATATAAAGGTGGTGATATTGTTGAATAATTGTGAAAAATATGAAAATTTAATTAGTTTATATCTTGACGACATGTTACTAGCGACTGAGGTCGAAGAACTTTTAGAGCATTTGGATTCTTGCGAAAATTGTCACGCCTATTATACAGATTTAAAATGTATAAAAGAAAGTATAAAAAATATTAAGATTGAATATCCAGAAGATCTTACTACATCTATACTTGATAAAATTCAACTAAACAAAGAAGTGCAAATTGTACAATACAAACCACGTAAGCAAAAGGTGTTTTATGGAATGCTGGCTTCGTGTGCGTGTGCTGCAATTTTAATTAGCACATCTTCCTTCTATAACAATAATATAGACACGACAAATGGTACTGTATCGTATAGCAAGGACGCAGAACCACAAAATATGGATATGGACACTGGAATGACTGTAAACGGATTTATAGTTGATGGAGAGCCTATCCAGTCTTTCCCAGCTGATGTAAAATCGTTTCGTAATGAGATTTTGCTAGATGAATATGCTTTTGTATATGAGTTTGAAGGTTATGCTGATATAACTGGAATAACAGAAAGAATATTGCATATTGATGGCAGTGTAACTTACCTAGAAGTTGCAAATACCATATCTAATATCGAGAGTCTTATTAAAAAGCTCGAAACTTATGACTATGAGTATTTAGCTATTGATAACAACGAGTTTAGAATAAACAAAGATGCAAAAAATGGAATTTTCATAATTAACAAAAAGTAGCAGTGATGTAAAAATCACTGCTATTAGTTTATGTTAAAAAAACGCCAACTACTCTTTAGTAATCGGCGTTTTATATTTATTTAAGAATTTCAGCTTTTAAAGCTTCTACAGCAGATGTATATTCAGCATCTGTTAATTCTTCTTTAGGGAATCCATTAAAGAATTTGCCCCAGCTTTCTTTATCTTCATATTTAGGACAAATATGCATATGTACGTGTTTCATATTATCGCCAAGTGTTAAGAAGTTAAGTTTAGCTGGTTTGTAAATATTAGAAATAGCTTGTGACACTTTTGTCATTTCTGTGAAAAAGCCTGCAACTTCTTCTGGTGACATTTGAAAATATTCAGTGTAATGCCCTTTAGCAGATACAACACAACGACCTTTGTGCCATTGGTCACTCATTAAAAAGATTTCACTATATTTTAGGTCTACCACTTTAATCATTAAACTATCACGTTTTTCATGATTTGTACAATAAATACAATTTTCCATTTTAATTTCCTCCGTTTAAATCATTTGAACACACTATTTATAAGCGTGTTTTCTCTTATAAATTCAGTATACTAAAAAAAAAATACATTGTCAAGCAAGTATCAAAGATATAAATATCTTCTACTTTTTGTTTATAAAGAGTATGTTTTTTTTGTATAATTTACCCAATTTATTAGCGAATAGCAATTACTTCAATTTCGACTAAAGCGTCTTTTGGAAGTCTTGCAACTTCTACAGTAGATCTTGCAGGGTAGCTATTTTCTTCAAAAAAAGTAGTATATACTTCGTTCATTCCAGTGAAATTTTCCATATCGCTTAAAAAAACAGTAGTTTTAACGATATTGCTCATAGAAAGACCAGCTTCTGCTAGTAAATTTTTAACGTTTGTAAGGCTTTGTTTTGTTTGTGCTGAAATTCCTTCTGGAAATTCGCCAGTTTCAACTATCGTAGGAATTTGACCAGATAGGTAAACCATGTTACCGATGTCAACGCCTTGAGAGTATGGTCCGATTGCAGATGGTGCGTTTGGTGTGCTTATAATTTTTTTCATTTTAAAAATCTCCTTTTAGTATGATAGCTTAGAAACATCTATAAATTTATAATAATATAAGATGTGACTTTAAAAAGCCAACAGAAATTAATCTGTCGGCTTATTTTTAAATTATTTATTGATGTTAAAGAAAGAATCGTTACCTAAATATTGAGCAACTGAACCTAGTTCTTCTTCAATTCTTAATAATTGGTTGTATTTAGCAACACGGTCTGTACGAGAAGGTGCACCAGTTTTGATTTGACCAGCATTTAAAGCAACTGATAAATCAGCGATAGTAGTATCTTCTGTTTCACCAGAACGGTGAGATACAACAGCAGTGTAACCTGCACGGTTAGCCATAGTGATAGCGTCGATTGTTTCTGTTAAAGTACCGATTTGGTTTACTTTGATAAGGATTGCATTACCAACACCTAATTTGATACCTTTTGATAAACGTTCAACGTTAGTTACGAATAAGTCATCACCAACAAGTTGACATTTGTCGCCAAGAGCTTTAGTTAGCATATCCCAGCCTTCCCAGTCGTCTTCGCCCATACAGTCTTCTAAAGAGATGATTGGGTATTTTTCAACTAGAGATTTCCAGTAGTTAACCATTTGTTTACGAGTCATTGTTTTACCAGCTTTTGGTAATTTGTAAACGCCTTCAGCTTCAACATACCATTCTGCAACAGCAGCGTCCATAGCGATTTTGAAATCGTCTCCTGGTTTGTAACCAGCAGCTTCGATAGCTTGTACGATAACTTTTAAAGCGTCTTCGTCTTTTTTAAGGTTTGGAGCATATCCACCTTCGTCACCAACACCAGCAGCAGGAGTACCATTGTCTTTTAATACTTTTTTAAGAGTATGGAAAACTTCAGCACACATTCTTAAAGCTTCTCTAAAAGATGGAGCAGATACTGGCATAATCATAAATTCTTGAATATCTACGTTGTTTGTAGCATGAGCACCACCGTTTAAGATGTTCATCATTGGAGTTGGTAATGTTTTAGCATTACAACCACCGATGTATGCATATAAAGGCATGCCTAAAGCTTCAGATGCAGCACGAGCTACAGCCATAGAAGCACCAAGGATAGCGTTTGCACCAAGGTTTGATTTATTTGGAGTACCATCTAAAGCAATCATAGCTTTGTCGATAGCAACTTGGTCTAAAGCGTTCATTCCTTGAAGTTCTTCAGCGATTTTAGTGTTAACAGCGTCAACAGCTTTTAAAACACCTTTTCCTAAGTAACGATTTTTGTCTTCGTCACGTAGTTCACAAGCTTCAAAGATACCAGTAGAAGCACCAGATGGTACAGCAGCACGGCCGATGTACATTCCACTGTCAGACTCAACAGTAACTTCAACCTCTACAGTTGGATTACCACGAGAATCCATAATTTCACGTCCGATTACATCAATAATTTCGATATAAGTTTTCATAGTTTTCTCCTTTTAAAAATAAAATATTTATAATTTAGTTTCCTAAATTTTTACTTAATTAATGAAACTCCGTCCATTTCTTCTGGAATAGCAAGACCCAGTAATTCTAGCATAGTAGGGGCAAGGTCGCAAAGTCTACCATCTGCTAAAGTTGCACTAGAACCTACAAGAGCTAACATAACAGGGTTTGTTGTGTGTGCTGTAAATGGAGAACCATCGTCCTCAAACATTTTATCAGCATTACCATGGTCAGCTGTAATTAAAGCGATACCACAGTGTTTGTTTAGAGATTCTAAAACACGACCTACTTGTGTGTCTACAGTTTCAACAGCTTTTACAGCTGCGTCAAAATTACCAGTATGACCCACCATGTCACAGTTTGCATAGTTTAATATAATAACATCAAATTTGCCACTTTCGATATGTTCTATAACTTTATCTGTAAGCTCTACAGCTGACATTTCAGGTTGTAAATCATAAGTTGCAACGTCTGGAGATTTAACAAGCTCTCTTTCTTCTAGTGGATATACTTTTTCTACACCACCATTGAAGAAGAATGTAACGTGTGCATATTTCTCAGTTTCGGCAATTCTTAGTTGAGATAAGCCAAGGTTTGAAATATATTCACCAAAAGTATTTTCTAGCGATTGAGGTTTAAATGCCACAGATACGTTTGGCATAGTTGCATCATATTGAGTAAAACATACAAATTTTAGCTCAACGGTAGCTTTGCGTTCAAAACCATCAAAGTTTGCATCTACAAGCGTACGAGTGATTTCTCTAGCTCTGTCTGGTCTAAAGTTTGCAAAAATTACTGCATCATTTGATTTGATTATACCATCTTTACAAATTATAGTAGGTGCAACAAATTCGTCAGTTAGTTCGTTTTTATAGCTGTTTTCCATTACAGAAACAGCACTTTCGCCTGTTTCGCCTTCGCCTAAAACAAGAGCGTTATAAGCTTTTTCTACTCTGTCCCAACGAGAGTCACGGTCCATAGCGTAGTATCTACCAGAAATAGTAGCTACTTGACCTACACCGATTTCTGCTATATTACTTTCTATTCTCTTGATAAAATCAAGACCAGAAGATGGTGGAGTGTCACGTCCGTCCATAAAAGCATGTACATAAACTTTTTCTAGTCCATTGCGTTTTGCAAGTTCTAGCAAAGCTTTAATGTGGTCGATGTGCGAGTGAACACCACCGTCAGACATTAGTCCGAAAACGTGTAGAGATGTTCCGTTATTTTTTGCATGATTTACAGCAGATAAAAGCTCTGCGTTATCATAAAAATCGCCATCTTTTATAGATTTTGTAATACGAGTTAGTTCTTGATAAACTACTCGACCTGCTCCGATATTAGTATGTCCTACTTCAGAATTTCCCATTTGTCCATCAGGAAGACCTACGTCAAGACCTGATGCTTGAATAACGCATACGCTATTTTCTTCACGTATTTTATCTAAAATAGGTGTTTTTGCAGTAGATACTGCATTAGATTTTGAATTTGGAGCTTCTCCATATCCATCTAATATTATTAAAGCTAAAGGATTTTTCATAAAATTAATCTCCTAAGTTAATGTTTTTATTGATTAGACGCATTTACAACAGCAGTAAAATCTTCACATTTAAGCGAAGCACCACCGATAAGTCCACCGTCTATATCAGCTTTTGAGAGTAATTCACTAGCGTTTTTAGCGTTCATAGAACCACCGTATTGAATAGTGATTGTACGAGCAATTCTTGCACCATAAAGTTCACGTAAAACTTCACGAATCCCAGAGTTTACCTCTTGTGCTTGGTCAGAAGTTGCAGTAACTCCTGTTCCTATTGCCCAAATCGGTTCGTACGCAATTACTACTTTTTTGATTTTATCTTCATCTATACCTAAAAGAGCAATTTTTATTTGACGACGAATTGTTTCAAAAACAACACCTTGCTCTCTTTCTGTAAGAGTTTCGCCGACACATATAATAGGGCGAAGTCCTGCATTTATTGCAGATTTTGCTTTTAAGTTTACCGTTTCGTCTGTTTCTGCAAAATATTGACGACGTTCTGAGTGTCCTAAAACAACATATTTTACGCCGATGTCTGCAAGCATTTGTGCAGAAATTTCTCCAGTGTATGCACCAGATTCTTCAAAGTGCATGTTTTGTGCAGCTATTGATATTTTTGAGCCACGAGATGCTTTTACTGCAGTGTTTATATCAACATATGGAACACATAAAACAACTTCGCAAAATTTAACTTTGCCAACACTTGCTTTTAGTTCTTCTACTAATAATTTAGCTTCTGCTGGAGTTTTGTTCATTTTCCAGTTTCCAGCAATTATAGTTTTACGGTATCTAGTATTCATAACTATTTCCTCTTTTTTTAATGTAAATTTTTATAAACCTTGTTTATTATAGCACTTTTGAAAGAGTTTTTCAAGCTTTTTAAACATTAGTTTTTTTATACAAAGTTACGTTGCCGAAATTTTATCGACAACGCAATTTTAAATTATTTATCTAAAAGACAAGCTATACCTGGAAGTTCTAGTCCTTCTAAAAATTCTAAAGAAGCACCACCACCAGTAGAGATGTGTGTCATTTTATCTGCAAATCCTAAAATTTCTACAGCAGCAGCAGAGTCACCACCACCGATAATTGAGATAGAATCAGATTTTGCAATAGCTTCTGCAACAGCTTTTGTACCAGTTGCAAAGTTTGTCATTTCAAATACACCCATAGGTCCGTTCCAAATTACAGTTCCTGCATTTGCAACAGCAGATGTAAAGCATTCTATAGTTTTAGGTCCTATGTCAAGTCCCATCATATCATCAGGAATTGCTTTTGTTTCGAAAATTGTAGGAGTAACATCTTTAAATTCTTTAGCACAAGCAGTATCAGTTGGTAATAATAATTTAACACCTTTAGCTTCTGCTTTTGCCATGATTTCTTTTGCAAGAGCTACTTTGTCATCTTCGCATAAAGATTGACCGATTGTAGCACCTTGTGCTTTTGCAAAAGTATATGCCATACCACCACCAATGATGATTGTATCACATTTTTCGATAAGGTTAGTTATAACACCGATTTTATCAGAAACTTTAGCTCCACCTAAGATAGATACGAATGGGCGTTTTGGTTCTTCTAAAGCACCACCCATGATTTTAAGTTCTTTTTCGATTAGTTTACCACAAACAGCAGGTAAGAATTTTGATAATACTGCAGTTGATGCGTGAGAACGGTGAGCAGTTCCGAAAGCGTCGTTTACATATACGCCATCTTCGCCAACTAAAGACGCAAGTTCTTTAGCATAAGCTTCTTTAGCCACTTCGTCTTTTCCATCTTCTTCTTTGTGGAAACGTACGTTTTCGATAAGCATGATTTCGCCACCTTTTAATGCTTTTGCTTTCGCTTTTGCATCTTCGCCGATAACGTCTTTTGCTAAAATTACTTCTTGTCCTAAAAGTTCAGTTAATCTTTTTGCTACAGGAGCTAAAGAATATTTAGGATTTGCTTCGCCTTTTGGACGTCCTAAGTGAGAACAAAGTACTACTGCAGCATCTTGTGCAATTAAGTATTTAATTGTTTCAAGAGATGCTGTGATTCTTTTGTCATCTGTAATATTTAAGTTTTCGTCTTGAGGTACGTTAAAGTCACATCTTACGATAACTTTTTTCCCTTTTACGCTAATGTCTTCTACGCTTTTTTTGTTATAAGTCATAAATAGCCTCCAAAGTTTAAATTTTTATTTTTAAATATATTATACACAGTTTATTAACTTTTTTCAACATAATATTAAAAAAATTTGTACGATTTTATATATTAGGCAATTTTACCATAATATTGAGTGTGTACCTTGTTATTTTTTATAAAATATTGCTACAGCTCGAGGTCCTGTGTTTGTTGTTATTGCAGCACCGAGTAAAAGTCTTTCGACTTTTTTGAATTTCGCTGTGTTTAAAAGCATGTCTTCTATAAAAGAAAGATTGCCTTCGTCGCACAAACCATGCACAATAAATGCAGTTTGTTCTTCAGGTTTGTTACAGTTTTCGATAGTTTTTTCTACAAGTTTTTTACACAAGTTTCTATCGCCACGAACTTTATCGCAAACATTAACACCACCGTTTGCTATAATAGAGATAGGTTTAAGACCAAGTGCTTCGCCAACAAAAGCTGCTCCACCTGATATTCTACCACTTTTTTTAAGAAATTTTAGTTCAAAAACACCAAGCAATGCCTCGCCTGAAGCAAGTTCTTCTTTTGCAAATGAAATAATTTCGTCAAAAGCTACGTTTTCGAGTGCTTTATCAGCACAAGCAACTACAACTCTACCATATATATAAGAGTAAGACGCAGAATCAATAATTTCGATTTTCATATCGTCAGAATATTTTTCATAGAACATATCACGAGCAATATTTCCAGCTTGGAAAGTTCCACTTCCGTTTGAATTTAAAGAAATGTATAATAAATGCGTACAGCCACGTTCTTTGTGTTTTGTAAAACATTCCGTAAAACATTCTATAGAAACTTGAGAAGTTTTTGGAATTTCTTCGCTTTCTAAAAGTAATTGATAATAGTCTTCGGGTGTTATATCATAAAATTCACGAAAAGATTTATCGTTATGAGTTATCACAACGGGCAAAATATCTATATTTTTGCTTAAAACGACGTCATGAGGTATATCAGACGCAGAATCAGTTATAATTTGAATCATTTTTTATTCTCTCCTGTTGGTAAAAATCCTTCTTTTAAAAGATCGTTAAAATTATTTTGTTTTAGTGTTTCGTATAAAACGATAGCAACAGCGTTTGAAAGATTTAAACTTCGTGCCTCGTGTATCATAGGTATTCTTATAGATGTATCAAGATTTTTTTCTATCAAATCTTCTGGAAGTCCCTTAGTTTCTTTTCCAAAAATAAGAAAAGTAGGTTTTTTATATTCCATTTCGCTATATGTTTTTGAAGCTTTTGTTGTTGCGAAATAAAAATTTCCATCAGGATTTTTTTCGAAAAACTCTTCAATATTTTTATACACGAATATATTAACCAAATTCCAGTAGTCTAAACCCGAACGTTTAACAGCTTTTTCTGAAATATCAAAACCTAAAGGTTCTATTAAATGTAAATTTGCACCAGTTGCAGCACAAGAGCGAGCTATATTTCCTGTGTTTTGTGGTATTTCTGGCTCATGCAGAACAATATTAATAATAGTATCACCTCATTTGTACTTATATATAATATACCTTTTTGTCTAATATTTCAAGTCAAATATTGAAATTTTTTGAAAAAGTTAGTAAAATTTAGAAAAATTTAAAAATTATGTAGCTTTTGTATGATATGTGCAATAAAATATATACAGATTGTTATATATTGAGTTTTGTAAATTTGTGGAAAAATATAAATAGAAATTAATTCGTATTTTAGACGAAAATCAATGTTTTTTTGCATTTAAAAAGAAATATAGTTATAAAAAAATTTTGTAACTTTACACAAAGCTGTGGATTAATCTGTGGATTATGTGTATAACTGTATTTATATGTAAAAAATGGTTGCCACCTATGATTCAATCACAAGCGACAACGTTTTTAATATTTAATAGCCTAATAAAATTTTTTTATATATTTCTATGAATTTATCTATCTCGAAAAATGTGTTAAAACTGCTAAAACTAAGGCGAATTGTACCATCTGTGCAAGCTGATTTATGTGCAAGAGGGGAGCAATGATAACCTGCACGAGTACATATATTATAATCGGCAAGTTTTTGTGTAATATACTCATTGTCATATTCTGTATTAAAAAAAGACACAACGCCACTTTGTAAATTATCATCATCGCAGAAAAAAACGACGGTGTTATCTATGTTTTCTAGTTTTTTTGCTGTAAATCTTGCAAGACTAAAAAGTTTTTGCGATATATTTTTATTTTTTAAAACATAGTCAACTCCGTGATACAAAGCACCTATTGCAGGAGCGTTTGGCGTGCCAGTTTCAAACATGTCAGGTAAAAAATCTGGTTGAAAAAGACTATATGATAGACTACCTGTTCCACCTTGAATTACGCTTTCTTTTGCGTTTTCTAGTAAAATTAAAACTCCAACACCAAGTGGACCGTATAAACCTTTGTGAGAAGGCATGCAAAGAGCGACAACGCTTTTTAATTTGCTTATATCTATATCTATAATACCAGCTGACTGCGAAATGTCTAAAATTAGTTTTATATTATGATTAAAACAAATTTCGTCAATCTCATGTATAGGTAAAATATATCCAAAAACATTTGAAACATGGTTTATAACAGCGAATTTAGTGTCAGAAGTTATACTTTTTTTGAAATTACCAAGAAATTCTTCTTTGTTATACAATGTGCTTTCTACTATAACTACATTAACGTTACTTAATGCATTAAGAGGTCTAATTGTGCTGTTATGCTCAAAACTAGACGTTAAAACAGTGCATTTTTCGCAAATTAAACCTTTTATAGCTAAATTTAATGCATAAGTTGCGTTGTAAGTAAAAATAATATTTTCTGGTTTGTCAAAATTGAACAACTCGCATAATTTTTCCCGAGTATTAAAAATTACTTGCGAACTTTTCATGCTTGGTTTGTGAGAAGACCTACCAGCATTTGCACAGCTAAAAAGATATTTTTGCATATTTTCATATACAGACTGTGGTTTTATTAGAGTTGTTGCACTGTTGTCAAAATATATCATCTAAACCTCCTCTAGTTTTAAATAAAGTCCGTTTGAATATTGATATAAATCGAGATTTTGTATATTTCTTTGTCCTAGCAATTGAAGCACTCTTTGAAAATCTTTTTTATATATAGATACGCTATATGAGCAAGTTTTCATATTAATATCACTAGGAGTTCTTGATATAGATGAAAAAAAGCCGTTTTGGTTTATGATGTGCATTATTTTTTGTGCGTGTGTTACAGATTTACACACGATTAATATTTTATCCATAAAATCCCCCTTTAAAAGTATATACTATTATATGAAGGTTTTATTATATTGTTACAAAAAAAGGGCACTAAAAAACACCGACAAAAGCCAGTGTGGTTTAGCGATTTATAAAGAGGTTTATGGTTAGTCTTGACTAACTTAACACTAGTATAACAGCAAGATAAAAATTTGTCAATAGGTTTTTTAAAAAATATACTAAAAAAGTATACTTTAAAAAAAGGCACTAAAAAACACCGATAAAAAACGGTGTGGTTTAGCGATTTATAAAGAGGTTTACGGTTAGTCTTGACTAACTTAATACTAGTATAACAGCAAGAGAAAAATTTGTCAATAGGTTTTTTAAAAAAATATACTAAAAAAGTATACTTAAAAAAAGGCACTAAAAAAC
>JAWXUO010000022.1:0-30698 GCA_044426355.1 Clostridia bacterium
TGTCGATGGCATAGTAATCTCTTATGCTTCTACAATAAATTGTTCGCCATATGTTTTATGCGACTTAAATGTTCCAGAAACGCTAATATTTTCACCCTTTGCAATTTGTGGCATAATTCCTGTCGCCGTAATTTCGCCCTCAGATGTGTCAATTTTTATAACAGAATATCCATTTTCTTCATTTGTAAAAATAATCGCTGAGACTGTTCCTTCGATATAAATAACTTCCATAAAACCTCGCATATTCAGCACTTTTTTCTATCCTAAGTTCTCTACTACCTCTATAATAACACAAAAGCAATTGATTTGACAAGTATTTCGGCAAAAAATCTATAAACAAAAAAAGACTAACTAAGTTAGCCTTTCTAAGGAACACCTCATAATTATAGTAGTTAAAATTTTCAGAAAAATTTTTATCAATATGTGCTAAATTTACGAAGTAATACTTTCGTATTACAAGTAATTTTTGTGCGACGTTACGGAAATTTCACAAAAAAAGTTGACTGCTAAGGCTCTAGCTGTTAGCCCAGAGGTGTTGCCCTAGGTAAATCTCATAAGCGAACATACATATAATGCAGAAATTGTTTCTTTTGGAAAAATGCTCGCAAGTATATAAATTTCGTCATTAAAAGTGTCACTTTCAAGTATTTTATACAAAATACAGCCGATTAAATACGTTTTATCTATCGACATAGACACTTTATTTATATTTTTAAATAAATCCCAGTATTTGTATTTTGATTTATTCGAAAATATTTTAATTATTTTTCTATTTACATCATCTAAATCATATACTACTGTTGGATTAAAACGCAAATTTTCCATGCAAATTTCAAGTCCACGCACAAAAAAATCTTCTATACTTGGATTTTCAGTCGCCGACTCCCTTATATACTTTGAAATTGGGTGCGAAACAATTTTTCGCACAAGTAGATTGCTCGCTGGTATAGTCGCCTCTAATATTAAAATATTTTTTGCAAAAAGGTCGGCATAAGGGTTTACATTTTGCAAACTTTTTTCTGAAAAAGTATATTTAAAACCTGCATACTTTCCAAAAGCTTTCATAGTTTCATTATAACCTAAACAACGGTTTTTCGTTGCAAAATCATCTTTAAATGATAAAATTTGTCCCAAATCCCACTTTGTTTGTACATATTTTACTAGTGGCGACGAAATATACTCAGGGTGAGCAGAAAAATTTGCGAAAAGGTCTACAGCAATTATAAAATCTGCACCCATTTTTACAGCAAGATTTATCGGCAGATTATCGAAATATCCACCATCTATATATAAATTTTCATCAATTTTACACATAGGAAACGCAGGAAAAATCGACGATGACGCTAATAAATAATCAGGAAGTTGACCTTTTTTTATGTCTTTTAGCGTAACTTCAACAGGTTTCATAGTTGGAAAAGACACGCAAACTAACCCAAAATTGACTTTAGATTTTCTAATTTTTTCCTCGTTTGTATATTTTGCAATTAAATTTCTAATTTGTGTATTATCTGAAACATATGATTTTTTATCGTTAATTTTTAGGTGTTTTTGCAAAAATGCCATATCAAGCGAAATATCTGAAAAATTTAGCGACTTTAAAAAAGGGTCATTTGGCAAAGCACTCCAAAATTCATGCATTGTGTCAAAATCGTCACACGCTCCTAAACAGCCATTTATTGCACCTATCGACGTTCCAGTTACTATGTCAACTTTTATTTCAAGCTCACGCAAAGCCTGAAAAACTCCGATTTGATAAGAGCCTTTTGCTCCACCACCACCAAGTGCAAGTCCTATTTTCATAAAAACCCTCCTTATAATAATATTCTAAATTATATCATACTAAATAAAAAAAATCAATGCAAAAGTATTGACATTTTTCGCAAACTAATGTATACTAAAATAGTAATTTAATACTTTCTTTGGGGGCGAGGTGTAAATCCTCACTGGTGGTAATGCAGTTTTTCTGATAAGCCCACGTGCGAAAGCTGAATTGGTTAGATTCCAATGCCAACGGTTATAGTCCGGATGAAACAAGAGAGGTATCAGTATGTCCCCCTGTGCATTTTGCATAGGGTTTTTTTGATACCCTCATTAGGAGGAAAAAATGGAAAATACTTTAAACCCACAAATTGCGAGTACGCAAAAAACTAAATTAATGACGAGAATAGCTGTCTTAACTGCTTTAGGTGCAGTTTTATATCGTCTAGAAATACCATTTATGGTAGCACATTTAAAAATTGACCCTTCAGTTATACCTTCTTTAGTCGGTGGACTAATGATGGGGCCTATTGCAGGTGTCACAATCGAGCTTTTAAAAAATATTTCACATCTTTTTGTAAGCTCAACTTTAGGAGTTGGAGAACTTATTAATTTTATAGTCGGTTCATCTTTGGTAGTTCCAATTTCTTTAATTTACAGAAAAAATTCAAACAAAAAAAACTTTATCATCGGAGCTGTAGCGTCGCTTATAGTAACACTTATAATAGGTGCAATTTGTAATTATCTACTTACACCTGTTTTCTATGCTGTTATGAATTTGCCAGACCCTACACACGCTGAAATTATGGGCTTTGTAATGGCATCATTTGGCTTAAATTCATTTAAAACATTTGTAACTGTAGCACCAACATTTTTTATGCTAAATATGATAGAACAAAACAAATTTTAATTAAACACCCGTATTAAATTATAAATTAATGACCATCTTTTAGGTGGTCATTTTGACTGCTCAAATATATTTTTAGCAGTCTTTTTTTATAGTATTTTTAGTTTTAAGCGAAAGTTTTTCTTATTAGTATTTTAAGTCTTTCAGTCTTAAAAATCTCGACCCACCTTACATGAACGCATTTTTAGGCTATTCCTCATAACTATAATAGTTAATTTTTTGGTTAATTTATGCAAAAATTACGCAGTAATACTTTCTCTTAAACATGATTTTTATGCAAAGTAACGAAAAATTCGCAAAAAAGTTGACTATTAAGGCATGAGCCGTTAGTTGTGAGCCTTTGCCTAAGTTTATATCAACTTGACTTAATATAAGTTAAACTAACTATAAAAAAAGAACCAACTTTCGTCGGTTCTTTCAAAATTTTATGCATTTTCTGCAAGTTTGTATAATAATTTTTCAGTATCTTCCCAACCAAGACATGCATCTGTTATAGATTTTCCGTAAACCCCTTCAGATATATCTTGACTTCCCTCTACTATAAAACTTTCTATCATAACACCTTTTACAAGCGTTCTAATATCAGAATTAGCTTTTCTATTGTTTAGAATTTCTTCTACAATACGAGGTTGCTCATAGTGTTTTTTGTTAGAATTTGCATGGTTTGCATCACAAATTACAGCATGATTTAAAAGTTTTCGTTTGTCATAGTCACTAGCAAGTCTTATTAAATCTTCGTAGTGATAATTTGGTAAACTTTGACCATATTGGTCTACTAAACCACGTAAAATTGCATGTGCAAGTGGATTTCCTGAAGTGTGAACTTCGTGGCTTCTGTATAAAAATTCGTGTTTTGATTGTGCTGCTTGAATTGAATTTAGCATAACAGAAATATCACCACTTGTAGGATTTTTCATACCAACTGGCACATCTATCATAGAAGAAACTAATCTATGTTGTTGATTTTCAACAGATCTCGCACCAATTGCAACATATGATAGCATATCGTTTACAAAAACCAGATTTTCTGGGTAAAGCATTTCGTCTGCTGCTGTTAAATGTGATTCTCCAATTACTTTTATGTGCATTTCACGAATTTTACGAATACCTGCATAAATATCTGTAGCTTTGTTAGGGTCTGGCTGGTGCAACATTCCTTTGTAGCCTTCGCCTGTTGTTCTTGGTTTATTTGTATAAACACGAGGTATTAAGAATAATTTATCAGAAACTTTTTCGTTTAATTTCCCAAGACGAGATACATAGTCAAAAACTGCGTCCTCATCACTTGCAGAACAAGGCCCTACGATAACGATAAATTTATCAAGCTCCCCTGTTATAATTTTTTTTAGTTCTTCATCTCTTTTAGCCTTAATCTTAACAAGGTTCGATGGCAATGCTATTGCATCTAAAACTTCCTGCGAAGAAGGTATCTTTTGTGTTTTAATGTAACTCATTTTTTATCTCCTAATTAATCAAAAAATTTAGAATGTATTGCTTTAACAGCCAATTTCGACTGGTCTTCATCTATAAGTACAGAAATTTTAATCTCTGTAGTAGAAATCATGTGAATATTAATATTAGAATCAAACAAAGCTTCAAACATCGTTGTTGCAATTCCACAGTTTGAAACCATGCCAGCACCTACGATAGATACTTTGCTTATTTTATCATTCATATGAATTTCTTCAAATTTTATAGCACCTTTTTGCTCATTTAAAATGTCCATAGCTTTTTGTCCATCTGCACGGCTAACTGTAAAACTTATATCTTTTGTATCATTTCTACCGATAGATTGTAAAATCATATCTACAGAGATATTCCCTTTAGACATTGCAGAAAATACTCTAAATGCAAATCCTGGTTGGTCTGGTATGCCTGTTATAGCAATTCTCGTTGTATTATTATCGCTTGTAACACCACTTACATTTCTTTGTTCCATTTGTGTAGCCTCCTTAATTTTTGTTCCTGGTTTACGTTCAAAACTTGAAACAACTTCCATATTTACACCATATTTTTTACCCATTTCTACAGAACGATTATGTAAAACTTGAGCTCCAAGTGAAGCTAATTCTAACATCTCATTAAAAGTAATTTCTTCTAACTTTTCTGCGTTTGAAACTATTCTAGGGTCTGCCGTGTATACACCATCTACATCTGTGTAAATTTGGCATAAATCAGCACTTATTTTTGCAGCAATAGCTACAGCAGTAGTGTCCGAGCCACCACGTCCAAGAGTTGTAATATTATTGTATTTATCAAGTCCCTGAAAACCTGCAACGATAACTATTCTTTTACGGTCAATTTCTCTTTGCATGCGATTGATATTAACTTTTTTAATGCGTGCGTCACCATTTACCGAAGTAGTTTCAATTCCTGCTTGCCAACCTGTAAGCGATGTTACAGGGTATCCAAGTTTTTCTATAGCCATAGCTAAAAGCGACATCGAAATTTGCTCACCTGCTGATAAAAGTACATCAAGTTCTCTTTTCGATGGTGCATTATTAATTTCGTTTGCTTTTTCTATAAAATCGTCTGTTGTGTCACCTTGTGCAGATACAACAACTACGACTTGATTGCCTTCTTTGTAAGTATCTGTAACAATTTTTGCGACATTATTAATTCTTTCGGCGTTTGCTACAGAAGAACCACCAAATTTTTGTACAATTAATCCCATTTTGTCCCCCTAATTTATATATTCTACCGTTGCTCCTACTTCATCTGAAGTTAGGTGATACGGTGTCCATTTTGGATATTTTTCCTCGCAGTACATTGTAGCACGGCTAAGATATGTTTTATCATTTTTATCAACCATTGCAATTATTGTAGGTCCTGCCCCAGAAATATAAGTGCCATATGCTCCAAGTCCTTTTGCAAGAGTCACGATTTCTTCGCCTTGTTCAATCAAAGCATATCTATATGGTTGGTGCAAGCAATCTCCAACTGCTACTCCTATATTATGCAAATCACCAGTAACTAGTGAGCCTGCGAGTAGTGCAGAACGTGATAAATTAAAAATTGCGTCCTTATAGTCAATAGTTTTTGGTAAAACACGTCGTGCATCTTCTGTTTTTAACTCAAAATTTGGCACAAAAGCTATAAAATCAAGCTTATGTGAAATCGGAACACGAACATTCCAAACTTTTCCATATTCAAGCAACGCTACGCAAAATCCACCTAAAATAGCAGGCGTTGAGTTGTCTGGGTGACCCTCGAGCGTTCCAGCTAAGTCTATTATATTTTGTTTGGTTAAAGGCTCTCCTAAAAGTGCATTCGCTCCGATTATTCCAGCAACTATGCACGCAGAAGATGAACCAAGTCCACGAGCTTGTGGAATTTCACATTCAGAAATTATTTTAAGCCCTGAAAGCTCTTTTCCACACATTTCATAAACTTTTTTAGCACATTGATAGACTAAATTTGTTTCATCTTTAGGTATCAATGGGTCATCAGTAATTATTTCTATTTTATCGCTTTCTTCCATATAAAAAACGTTGTACATAGAAAGTGCGATACCTATGCTATCAAATCCTGACCCCATATTTGCACTCGTTGCAGGAACTGTAACTTTTATCATCGTTCCACCTATAAAACTCGAATATACGAGTATGTATCTTTAACAGTATTTTTCAGCTCTTTTAGGCTAATTTCTTCCGTAATAAATGCTGTAAATGCATCATTTGATAAATTTTCTACTTTCGCAAACGGAATTTTAGAATTTTTTTCCATTTTTACAAAGAATTTACTTTTAAAATCTTCTACATCAGCAATAAAACAGCCTTTGTCTTCCCAAAAAATTTCTTTTCTTTCAACAGTTTTAAGGCAATCTATAATATCGCCAACCACAGCCGACGCAGTTGCAAGTTTTCCTGCACCTTTTCCGTAAAACATTACGTCATCTACCATGTTCCCAGTAACCATCACAGCATTAAAAACATCTGAAACTCCAGCTAACATATGCTTTTTGTCTACAAAATGTGGCTCTACAAAAGCATAAACTTTTTCGTTTTGAACAGCCATTCTCGCTAAAAGTTTGATAACCTTATTGCTTTTTTCAGCAAAAGCTACGTCATCTAAGCTAATTTCTGTAATTCCCTTTGCAAAAACCTCAGAAGGTTTTACTTCTTTATTAAACGCAACGTCAGACAATATGCAAATTTTTCTTTGAGCATCAATCCCACAAACATCTGCCGTTGGGTCTTTTTCTGCATAACCTTTTTCTTGAGCTTCTTTTAAAGCATCTTCAAAAGATTTGTTTTCGTCTATCATTTGCGTTAAAATGTAGTTTGTAGTGCCGTTTACTATCCCAGTTACAGCTTGAATTTCGTTGCCTGCAAGGCAGTTTAGCATAGGACGAATTACAGGAATTCCTCCACCAACAGACGCTTCAAACATGTAATTTACGTTGTTTTCACGAGCAATTTTCAAAAGTTCTACACCATGCATTGCAACAAGTTCTTTATTAGATGTTACAACATTTTTGCCAGCAAGTAATGCTTTTTTGGTAAAATCATACGCAAAAGTTGCTCCACCGATAACTTCAGCTACAACTGTAACTTCTGGGTCGTCTAAAGCTATTTGAATATCTTTTACAACTAATTTTTCAAACTTTTCACCAGCAAAATCACGTATATCTACAATGTATTTTACCTCAAGGTCTAGTCCTGTTTTTTGCTTAATAGTTTCTCTATTTTGGGTTAAAACCTCGTATGTACCAGAGCCTACTACACCCATTCCTAAGACTGCAATTTTCATATATTTCTCCCTTAATTACTCGACAAAACGTCGAATTTTATTACTCCGTCAATTTCTCGCACTTTTCTTATAAGCATTTCTACATCACATTTCATATTTGTGGTTCTTGCAGAAATTGTAACTATCGCTAGCCCATTTGAAGGTATATTTTGATTTATCGTCAAAATATTAGCTCTATATTTCGCAAAACTCGCTAAAATATTAGACAAAACACCCGATTTGTCCAAAAGCGTGCAATTAAATGTGACTATTGAGTCCGTTGCAAGCTGACTAAACGGCTTAATTTTATCTTTATATTTATAATAAGCACTTCGACTAATACCTACAAATTCTGTTGCTTCCGACACATTTTTCATCTTGCCAGAAGTTAAAACATCGTTTACCTCTAAAACTTTTGTAAGCACCTCAGGAAGTGCATCGCTATCTATTATATAATACTTGTGTTCATTCATTTTGTTTGTACACCTCACAAATGCACTTGTTCATATAAATACAAGTGTCTATAGTATAATAACATATTTTAAGACAAAAATCAACACAAATTAGCATTTAATTAAAAATTGGTAAAATTGAACCAACATCAAAGATTTTTTCATTCGTTAAATAGTCAATTTGTATATTTCTATTAAACAAAAATTCGTGAATTTCGTTAAAACTTGAATGATGTTCTAAAGTTCCTGTAAGGCAAAGTTTTTCGTCATTTTGCATAAAGCCACACCCACCAATAAAACCATAGTCATATCCATCAAGCAAAATTTCGCCTTCGTTTATCAGCAAAACATCTATTTTAGCAATTTTCAAAGCTTTATACATACCTTTATCAGCAGTAATTGCTATATTTTCTCCTAAAATCAACGTCGAACAACGTGCAAAACCTTGTTTTACATTATGTAGCGTTACATTTTCAAGATTTTTTAAAATCTGCTCGTCAGTATACTTTAGATTATGGAAAAATTTATTACCTATAAGCAATGAATTATAGGCAATATTGTTCGGATAACCCTTTTTTAGGTGAGTTTTTCCGTAAATCACATTAAAATTCACAGAAATTGATGGCTCACATACAAAAATATCATCTTTTACATTAAAAATCTGAATATCTGCGTGAGAATTAATCTGCCACTCAATTTCTTTATTTTTAGGCAGAAAAACGCACTCAATCCCACGTAAATTTAATGGTTTGTGCAATTTTTCTGCATATTTTTCTCCTAAAATCACTTTTTTTACAATTTTCATTTTATTCCCTCAAAACATCAATTGGATTTAGTCTACTAGCTTTTATCGCAGGTATAATTCCTGCAAAAATCCCACACACAAGCGATATAATTTCCACTATTAATATTGACTTAAAATTTATAGAAAAAGGCACTAAAAAAGCAGAAACACAAAAAAATACTGTCAAAATCCCCACTAACGCACCGAAAACACCACTAAAAACACAAATAATTATAGATTCCACAAGAAAAATCTTGCCAATTTCTGAATTTCTCGCACCAATAGCCATATAAATCCCAATTTCTCTTTTTCTTTCAATTGTCGAAGACAACATTATATTTAAAACACCAATTCCTGCTACAAACATGGAAATCCCTGCTACAAAACTTAAAATTATGGTCAAATATTTCATAATTTCGCTAATTGTATCAATATATGAACTTATATTTTGTACTTCAAGCATTCCATCTAAATTTTTATTTTTAGAAAAATAAAATTCAAGCCTTGCTTTTAATTCGTCTAAATTTTGACTACTTCTAATAGCCATCTGCGAAATTTCGTCATTTTGACTAATTTCTTGAACAACTGTATATGGCACATAAATAAAACTTACAGAATTTTCACCTAAAAAGCTGTCAATAATCTCCTTTTGGTCTGAAATAACACCAATAATTTCGAAATCTTGCGAAATTCCAGAAAATGTAATATTTATATTTTTACCTAATATATTCACTCGTCCATAAAGCTCATTTGCTAAATTTTCATCTATTATTGCAACTTTTTTAGCATATTTAATATCATTTTGATTAAAACAACGACCATCTATTGATTTTATCTTCAATGTATCATAAAGATTTTCATCAACTCCCCAAATAACACTTTGTCCCGACACCCTACTTCCAGCAAAACTACCAAAACAGCTTACTATTGGCATAATTTCATCAATTTCAAAACTTTTTTCTAGTGTATTAATTAAATCCATTGTAATTACACTATCATTATATACATTAGATACAAACAAGCCATCAATCCCCATAGAGCTTAATTTTTCATCTATTAAAGTAGTTCCAACATTTCCAATCGTCGTTATTATAATAACCGAACAAACCCCAATACAAATCGACATAGAAGTTAAAAAAAACTTTATTTTATTGCGAAAAATGTTTTTTAAAGCTATAAAAAGTATATCTTTATTCTTCATAAAATACCTCTTGACCTTCGAAAACACCACTAGTTAAAACAATTTTTTCTGTTCCATCTAAGCCACTTAAAACCTCAATATTTTGTGATACTTCATAGCCAGTAACAATTTCTCTTTTTTCTATTTCGTCATTTTGAACAATATATACATATTCCTGTAAATTTTCTTGATAAATTGCTTCAAAAGGTATAGTTAACGCATTTTTCTTTTCATCTACATTAATTTTTGCCTCTATACTACAGCCTATTATAATATTTTTACTTAAATTTTCAATTTCTACAATTGCCTCAATTTGTACCGAACTGCTATTATTCAACAAATCAAAACTTGCAGTAGTATATGGCATTATTTGTGCAATTTGACCATAAATAATATCATCAAATGAATCTCCTGAAATCGTGACACTCTGCCCTAACATAATTTCCTTTATATTTTTTTCAGAAATTGAAATTTTAGCAACTAAACTATCCATATCGCAAACAGATAAGAACGGAATACCACTCAAAATCGACTCACTTGCAACGTTTGAAATAGTGGTTATCACTCCATCAACATTACTAATAATATCAATTTCACCAAAACCTTTTGTATCTAAAATTGTTATGTTTTTGTTCGAAATCAACTCTATAACCGTATTATTAGAGTGATTTTGTTGTAATTCTGTTGTTTGTATGGTCATTATAACATCATTTTTAGAGACGAAATCACCAACAGAAAAATAGGCATTTTGCACAATTCCATTTTGATTTATTGATACGTAACTTTTACTTAACTCTTCAATGTATCCTTTAGCAATAACCTGATTAATTATGTTCATTTCCTGCACTGAAACAGTTTCAACTAATACTTTTTCTGCTTTTTTTTCAAAATTTATTAGATTAAATATTAAAAATATACTTAAAACTAATAAAATAAACTTAAATTCTTTTTTCATAACCACCAATCCTTTTCACTTATATTTTGTGTAAAATTGGTCAAAATATAAGCGAATTACAAAAAAAGGAGATTTTTATGAATTTAATATTTTGCTCAGATAATTGTAAATTTCAAAAAGATGGTTATTGTACACTAAAGAACAGTGAAACTTATGTAGAAATAATCAATTCTACTAATAATTGCATATATTTCGTATCTAAAGTGAACAAAAACATAAAAAACTAATAGAAAAGGCGTATTTCCACAAAAAATATGAACTATAAAAGTTCATATTAATTGATTATTAATTTATAAATTATTTTGAATTTTATAAGCCTTTATTGTGTTTTGCATCAAAGTTGTTACCGTCATAGGACCAACCCCCCCTGGTACTGGCGTGATAAATGAGCATTTTTCTGCAATATTTTTAAAATCAGCATCACCACAAAGTTTCCCATCTACACGATTTATGCCAACGTCAATCACAACAGCATTATCAGCCACCATTTCTTGTGTCAAAAAGTTAGGTTTTCCGATTGCTACAACTATAATATCTGCATTTTTTGTATGCTCCTCAATATTTTTAGTCTTAGAGTGACATATTGTAACAGTTGCATTTTTATGCATAAGTAACATTGCCATCGGCTTTCCTACAATGTCAGAACGTCCAATAATTACAGCTTTTTTACCCTCGATTTCAACATTATTTTCTTCAAGCAAAGCAATAATTCCAGAAGGTGTACAAGGTAAAAAATCGAAATTCCCTTTAACTATCTTATGTACATTCGCACTATGAAAAGCATCAACATCTTTATTTGGGTCAATATTTTCTATAATTTCTTGTTCATTTATATGCTTTGGAAGTGGAAATTGTATTAATATTCCATTAATATTAGAATTTTCATTTAATTCTTTCACTTTTTCTAAAAGTTGCTCTTGAGTAGTGTCACCACTCATTACATATTCATGATTAATAATTCCACACTGCTCACAAGCAATTTTTTTATTTCGTACATATACTTTCGATGCCTCATCATCACCAACCAAAACTACAGCTAGTTCAGGTTTTTTAACTAATAAATTTGTATATTCTTGTATATTTATGCGTACTTTTTGAGATAATTCCTTACCATTAAGAATTTTCATTTTCAATTCCCCCTATTTTTGTATTTTCAGTCATATTAACTTGTAATTTTTCTATTATTTGTGGTTTTTTTAAGATATAAATTAATAAAAATGTTGCTATAATAAATGTCGCACATGCTAAAACTTGTGAAACTCTAAAATTTCCAAACCACAAACTATCAACTCTCAATCCTTCTATAAAAGTTCTTCCTAAACCGTACCAACTTAGATAAATTAGTGCCATTTGACCACGAAATTTATAAAATTTCTTTGAAATAACATACATTAATACAAAACCAGTAAAATTCCATACACTTTCATACAAAAAAGTAGGGTGATAACCTATTTCTGAGCCAAAACTCATCATAAAAAACGAATTAGTCTGCGAACCATATGCCTCAGCATTTACAAAATTACCCCATCTACCTATAGCTTGACCAATAAGCAAACTACAAGCACCTAAATCTAAAAATGATATAAAATCTATTTTTTTCCACTTACTTGTTATAAAAAGCCCTAAAGCACCACCGATTACACCACCATAAATTGCAATTCCACCTTCCCAAACCTTAAAAATATCCCAAAAGTTATCGTATAAGTGAAGCGAAAAAATTACATAGTATAATCTTGCACAAATTAAAGAAACTGGCACAATTATTAGTATTGAATCCGAAATAATATCTTCATTAAGACCAAAAGTTTCACTTCTTTTCATAGCATAAAATATACCACAAAAATAACTAATCGCCATAATAATTCCGTACCAATAAATATCTCGAGAACCAAAACTAAACGCTACAGGGTTTATTGTAAATTCTAATCCTAAATTAGGAAAAGATATATAATTCGGCATTTTTTACTCCTTTTTCATCAAATAAATAGAAATTTAGTTGGGTTTAATCATTGATAAGCTTATATTATTTACCATATTTTTAATATATTTTTCAACTATATCAGGTGTTATTTTTTTTAGTGCATCTTGAAAATCCATCACATTTCCATCATTAAAAAACGCATCAACTTGATTTATACAAAGGTCATCAAAATTATCCAACATTCTAATTTTTGTTCCAGTGTATAAACGAATTATATTTTTCAGTTTATGCTCATTTACTTTTATATTTTTCATCGAATTTGTTATAATTTCACGGACTAATTCAGGATTTTTACTCTGTCCTGACATAATAATAGCACCACCACAAGGAAATTTTGTATATTCTCCAGAAAAACCTCTATTAATCAAATCATCATTATATAACTTACTGTATAATTCTGAAGATTTTCCTAATAAATATTTCAAAGCTATACTAGCTAAAACTTCGTTTTCCATATTAGTACCTAAAAATTCATTTTCTTTAAAACCTAGCATAAAAATAGGTAGCGAAACTTCCATTTTAACCGATATTTCAGCTTTTACAACACTTTCTGGCTCATTTCTATAATCTCTTGATTTTAATGACACCGATGGCTTTGGATAAAGTCTTTGTGCAGTTTGCACAATATAGTCAAAATCTTCATCTCCTGCCACACAAAGCACCATATTTGATGCGTTATAGAACACTTTATGACATAAATAAAGCATTTCTGAATCAATTTTAGCTATACTTTCAACCGTTCCTATGATAGATTCTTTTATAGGGTGGTTATGATACATCGCCTCAAAAAGATTAACAAAACACATCCAATTTGGATTATCTTCTACCATTTTTATCTCTTGTCCTATTATTCCTTGCTCTTTTTCAACACTTTCCGGTGTAAAATACGGATTTCCTACAAATTTTAACAAGATTTCAAGATTTTTATCAAATTTATCAGTGCATTCAAAATAGTATGCAGTCATCGTTTGACTTGTAAAAGCATTCGGAGAAGCTCCTGTTTCACCAAACAGTCCCAACGCATTCGTTCCATCTTCCTGGTCAAACATTTTATGCTCTAAATAGTGTGCAACACCTTGAGGAGTTTCAAAATTACCCTCATTTGTTGTGAAAATACTGTCTACAGCACCATAATTAGTTGCAAGTATTGCATATGACTTCGTAAATCCTTTTTTAGGAAAAAAACAAACAGTTAATCCATTATCTAGCACCTTTTTTTTCATATTAATCATTGTTCACATCTCCTTTTAAGAAGAAAATAGTATCTAATTTTACTTCTAAACTCGCATCTATAATTTGCTGTTTTGAAACAATATCAATTTTATTAATTAATTCGTCAATATCACCATAATTATTACAAATAGCTTGACCTAAATAAAAATCTTCGAGTGAATATTTTGAATCTTTTGCTGTTTTCAAATTATTTAAAAGTGTTAATTTCGCTGAATTTATGTCATTTATCGTGAAATTACCATCTTGAATATCTGTAAATTGTTGTAATATTGCTTTTTTAGCTATTTCAAAATTTTCAACTTCAATACCAGAATTTACACACATAACACCCTTAATTTTTTCTACAGAAGACGATGCGTAGTAGCAAAGCGACAATGCCTCACGAACATTTTCAAAAAGTTTTGAACTAGTTGAACCACCGAAAATTGTATTGAACAGCATAAGATGTGGATAATTTTCATCGCTTGCTGTAATATTTGTACGAAATCCCATTGATAATTTCCCTTGTGAAATATTCATATTTTCTACAACTTCTGTTGTTTTTGGTATAATTTTCACACTAGATTGTTCAATTTCTTTGCATTTTCTTGCTTTAAATTTAGAAAAATCCAGTTTTCTTATGTCGCTTGAACCACAATAAAAAATTTCTACAATAGAATTACTAATAATTTCATTATAATTTTCAAAAAGACTTATTTTATCAATTTTTTCAGCACTTTCAACTGTACCCAGTTGATTTATGCCAAAAGGTTCATTTTTGCACATTATTTCATACATTCGATTATTTGCATATCTAATTTTGTCGTTTTTTAAGCTATTTATTCTATTTATAAGATTATTTTTTTCATTTTCTACGATTTTTTCATCAAAACTACCATTTATAACCAAAGGCTTATATAAAATTTCCAGAAGTAAATCGAATGCATTTTGCAATAAATTTTCATCTTTAGCGAATTTACTATCAATTACATCGCACACAAAAGTAATACATAAAAATTCACCTTTTTTTCTTATTAATGGTTCAATTTTAGCACCATATAAAAAATCTAATTTTTGACTAATTTTTTCTATATTTTGATATTTTTCGCACCCAGCAAGCAAAACATATGGTAAAATCGCCATAAAAGATGGATTTATACTGCTTATCGGTCTTAAAAATGTTACAGAAATTGTTTCTGTGCTAAATTTTTCAGTTTCTACAGATGTTAAACTAACACCTTGTGAAATTTCAATTCTATTCAAAATTAACCTCCTATTTTGATATATTATCGTAATTTTTATACTTTTTCTACATAATTTTATTTTTTGCCCATTATTAAGTATATCATAAAATTTTTCTATAATCAAATAATAAAATTTCAGCATTTTTTATATTGTAATATTAAAAATTTTATGATATACTTAATTAACTTTAAATAGCTGTAATCGTTAAGTTTAAACTTGCATATAAGTGCTACTTAAAAGTTAATTAATTTTCTGAGGTGATTTTTTGTTAAGACGTGGTTTTATTCGTTCTAAGGACGATATTAAATTTTTAATACTATTTTCATTAACTTTTGTTAATTTCCCAATCAATTGGGATAGAATTTTGGATATATGCACTTGGTGCGACGAAGGTTTTGACTATTTTGAGTTCAATGATGCATTTTTAGAACTAATCAAATCCGAACATTTAGAAAAACATATTGATAATAATCATGAATTTTTCATCATAACTCAAAAAGGAATTGACACTGCAAATGCCTTTGAAAAGCGTTTACCAGTGAGTATTCGTGAGCTTGCAAGCATTTCTGCTCTTCGTGTTACTCGAGAAATTCGTCGTGAGGCATGCATTGTAACAAAAACTACTAAACGAGCTGAAAATGACTATGTTGTAACTATGGAAATGGAAGATATTTTCAGTATAGATTTTACAGTTGTCAGTGAATCACAGGGTAAAATTTTAGAAATGCAATTTAAAGAAAATGCTGAAAAAATTTACAATGATTTGCTAAATTCTCTAGTAAAAAACTATGATGACTAAGATTTTTTAATATTTTATCGTTACAACCACGATTTCTGGTGGACAAAACAACCTAGCATCAATCATTGTAGTCCCAATCCCACTTGTGACATAAATTTTTTCATACAATCCATTGATATATTTTTCTGCACCTTTTGGCATTATAATCTCCTTTATATAAGGAATTGCAATTTGCCCTCCGTGTGAGTGTCCAGCAAAAGCTATATCAAAATTTCCTTCTATATTGTCAATCATATCGCCTTCGTGTAATATAATTATTGTATTTTCATAGTCATTTTCAATCAATATATCGTAGTCAGGTTTACCAAAAATAAGGTCATCTAAACCTATAATCTGTATATCATCAACAAAAACCGCTTCGTTGATTAATATCTGAAAATCAGAATTTACTAAAATATTTTTATACGTTCTCTCAGCACCACCACCATAATCGTGATTTCCCATAACAGCAAATTTTTCTCCGTCAATTTCACTAAATAACTTTATTATCATATCGCTATCAACAGGATTCTCTTCATGATTATCTATTAAATCACCCAAAAACATAACAACATCTGCATTTTGATCATTAATTTTTGATATAATTTTTTCAATATAACTCTCGCTAGTGTCAGTTTTAAAATGCGTATCACTAAAAAGCACTATTTTCATTTCATTACTTGCATTTTCTTTAAATTCGATAGTAATTTCTTTAACAATAAGCATAATCGGCTCAATTTTAAAAGCATAAAATAATACAGCCATACAAAATATTATTAAAATCAGCAAAAACTTTATTTTTTTCAAAAGACACTCCTAATATATACTTAGAAACCACCTAATTTTTCAATTAGATGGTTTAATTTTACTCATTTTCAAAATCTTTATACATTAAACTTGGTTGAATACCAGTATTTCCTTGATATTTTCCACTATTATATAATTTATAATCACCACATATCGTGTGATAATAAATTTGACAAATATCTACATTTGGATAGATTTTTATTGGCTGAACACAGAAAATTTCAAGTGTCCAGTACCCTGAAAATCCTACATCTCCAAACCCTGCTGTAACATGAATAAATAAACCTAATCGCCCAGTTGAAGAACGTCCCTCAAGCATTGGCACATAATTTTCCGTCTTTGTAAATTCGACTGTTCTACCCAGATAAAGTTTCCCTGGTTCTAACCAAAGTCCATCTTCTGGAATATCGATTTTTGTTGTATTATTAGGAGTTTTCATGTCTAATTGGTCTTTTTCATACACTAAAAGTTCGTTATGCAGAGAAAGATTGTAGCTATTCGGATTAATCTTATTCTTATTAAAAGGTTCAATAAAAATAGTTTTTCCCATCTGTTTTTCTATTTCCATACCAGACAAAATCATAATTTTCCTCCTAAATTTCTCGTCTACCATCTAAAGCACGCATTAGAGTAACTTCATCAACATACTCAAGATTTCCACCTACTGGAATGCCAAAAGCTAGCCTTGAAACCGTTATTTCAAACGGTTTTAACAATCTTTTAAGATACATCGCTGTCGCTTCCCCATTTGTATCAGGATTTGTTGCCACGATAATTTCCTTAACCTCGTCAGCACCACAACGCACCAGTAATTCTTTTATTTTTATATCCTCAGGCCCTATATTTGCACTCGGTGAAATTGCACCATGCAAAATATGATACAAACCTTTATATTCCCTTGTTTTCTCAAAAATAACAATATCTTTAGGGTCTGACACTACACAAATCGTTGTGTTATCACGAGTTTTATCCTCGCATATTTCGCATAAATCAGCACTAGTCAAATTTTGGCAATTTGCACAAAGTTTTATATTTTCTTTTACCGAAATTAAAGAATTTGAGAATTTTTTAACATCTTCTATATCCATATTTAATACGTGAAAAGCAAGTCTTTGTGCTGTTTTCTGTCCAATTCCTGGAAGTTTTGCAAAATTTTCTATCAAATCCTCTATAGAAGGTGCAAAATTGTTCATTTTATATTAAGCCACCAGGTAGACCAACTCCACCTGTGATTTTTTTCATTTCCGAAGCAGAAGTTTCATCAGCAACAGACAATGCTTCATTTGCAGCTGTCATTATCAAATCTTGTAACATTTCGATGTCATCTGGGTCTACAACCTCAGGTTTTATATCAAGTTTTGTAATAGTATTCGCACCAGTTACTGTAACCGTCACCATTCCACCACCAGAAGACGACGTATATTCACGTTTTTCTAGTTCTTCTTGCAATTTTGCTATATTTGCTTGCATTTTTTGGGCTTGTTTTAGCATTCCTGCCATATTCATTCCGCCGCCGTTCATTCTACCTTGTTTCATAATTATTCCTCCAAGTTATTAACTGTAATATTATTTTTTTGTGCATAATCTAAAATATCTTCTATAGTTTTAGATGTCTTGCTTTTTTCTTCATTTTCGAGTTTTACTTCAATAAATAAGTCTTTTTCGAAAAGTTCTGTAGCTTTATCAGAAATTCTCATAAGTTTTTCGATACCACCGAGCAAATTATAAGTAATTTCATCTTTCACAAAAATGTGTATCCTATCATTATAAAATGTAGCCTTAGAATTTTCATTTAGGAAAATTAATTCACGATTTTTATACACACTTTTTAAATTTCTAAGCAAATGTCTATATTTTTCAACATTTTCTTCGCCTTTTTCCTCAGGATTTAAAGGTTTTCTCTCAATATTTGGTCGTGGTGCTGGTTTTTCTTCAACAATTTCATTTGGTTTACTTACCACAACCGTAGGTTTAAAATTATCAAACTTTTCTTCTAAAATATCTAATCTATTTTCAAAATTCTCATTAGTTTTTTTAACATTTTTAGTTATTTTGATGATACAAAGTTCTATATCTACCTTAATATTTTGTGATTTTTGCAAATTTGCAAGCGAATTTGATATTGAATCAATAAAACCTGTTAGTCTATTTTCAGAAACTTTCTCACAAAGTTCTTGAATTTTTTCAAAATCATACATTATCAAGCAAGTATTATCTTTGGTTATTTTGTACAAAAGCATATCTCGTGACAATGTAATTAGCTGATGAAGAACTGAAACAAGCTCAATTCCATCTAAATAAAACTCGTTTATTTGCGAAATAGCTTTCATAACATCATATGAAATAACGCTGTCCATAAGCTCAATAAGCGTGGTATAATCAATCGAACCAACCCTTTGGCACACCATTTCTGCTGTTATCGTTTTTTCTTCACTTATAATACATCTATCGAGTATTGAAAGTGCATCACGAAGCCCACCTTCTGCAAGTTTTGCAATAATATCAGCACCTAGTTTTTCTAAATCATAACCTTCTATTTGTGCAATTTGCACAAGACGATCGGATATATCATCTATATTAATTCTTTTAAAATCAAAACGTTGACAGCGTGATAAAATTGTTGGTAAAACCTTGTGAATTTCCGTAGTCGCAAGTATAAACATTACGTGACTCGGTGGTTCTTCAAGAGTTTTTAACAGTGCATTAAACGCTTGTTGCGTCAACATATGCACTTCATCTATTATAAATACACGTTTTTTTAAATTTGTAGGCGTGTATCTCGTTTGGTCTAAAATTTCACGAATATCATCAACTTTATTATTAGATGCAGCATCAATTTCGCTTACGTCCATCGAACTTTCATTTAAAATACTTAAACACGACTGACATTCATTGCACGGATCACCATTTTGTGGGTTTTCACAGTTGACAGCACGTGCTAAAATTTTTGCACATGAAGTTTTTCCTGTCCCACGTGTTCCAGTGAAAATATAGGCGTGTGCAACTCTCTCTTTTACAATTTGATTTTGCAAAATCGTAGTAATATGCCCTTGACCTACCACATTTGTAAATGTTATTGGGCGATATTTTCTATAAAGTGCTTGGTACATACTTGCCTCCAGAAAACTAAAACGAATATTTTGATGCCCGATAAGACTTCACAACTGATGTTTAACCAGCACCCCAACGGCACACGCAAAGACATCTTAATGCTGCTCGGTTCCCCGCCTGACATGGTTCGAAGATTGGCATTGCGTTGGACCAATTAACAGCCATGAAGCCTTATCCGACAACAAATATTCGCTTAAAATAACCCTAAATATTAAATAATTTCATTTATATATAGTATATTATATACAGTAAATAAAATTTACTTAAAATATTATATCATAGCTTTTATATTTTTTCAAGTGTTTTTTTAAACATATTTTATAAAGTTTTTTTGTAGATATTGTAGTAATATATTAAAAATATACTAAATGTTTATTTTTTTTGCAAATAATTTTACTTTTAGCAATGCACTCTTTTTTGAATTTTTCCAACTTTTAAACTTCATTTGTCGCCAAAATATACTTTAAAACGAATTTTTATTTGTTTTTTATGTGTATTATAAGAGCATTTTATGATTTTTTCTTCGTTTTTTCAATTTTTTACCATTTTAAATTTTTTCATTTCCCAAAAAATGATTAAATAAAACACTTTACAAATAACTTTTTTTTGTGTATAATAATAAAACACAAGTGAAACAGGAGTAATTATATGAAGACAGATTTTTCGCGAATTATTGCAAATTTAAGAAAAGAAAAAAAAATAAGTCAACGTGAGGCGGCAGAAGATTTAGAGATTTCTCAAGCTCTTTTAAGTCATTATGAAAAAGGAATGAGAGAACCAGGTCTTGCTTTTGTTGTTCGTGCTGCTGACTATTATAATGTATCTTGTGATTACCTTTTAAGTCGTAGTCTTAATAAACATGGCTCTTCACTTGCTGCAAACCAAATTCCTGATACATCTGAGGATAAAGATAATGTTTTAACTGGTAGCGTTATCGCTATGTTGCAAAAAAAACTTATTTTAAATTCAATTTCGATGCTTATAGACCTTGCAGGTAACACAAAAAATAAAGAATTAGTAGCTGAAGTAACTTCATATTTTCACTTACCTATATATAAGGTATATAGATATTTATCTACTCAATCTGTCGAAGATTCAAACTTTTCTGTTACGCAAGAATATTTTGAGCCTCTTTGCGACGCAGAACAAAAAATTAGTGAAATTAAGATAAAATCTTTAACTTCATCAAACAACACTTTTGTTCCAACTGAAAACGAAGTTGATTTACCTTGTCTTTCTAACGAAAATCTCTTAGAAATGTATCCAAATCACTCTACATCGCTGTTTTCTGTTTTACAATCAGTGTCTGATAAAATTACGATAACTACAAATCCAAAAGCAAAAACGAAACCTAAAAAAAAGTCTGCAAAAAAAGCTTGACATCTTTGTAATATTATGTTATTATAATTTAGCAGTGTTTCAAATATACTTTTGCTGGTGTAGCTCAGTTGGTAGAGCAGCTGATTTGTAATCAGCAGGTCGGGGGTTCAAATCCGTCCACCAGCTCCAATAAATTTTATTTATAAAGTGCATTTAACATGCTTTAATATGGGAGATTTCCCGAGTGGCCAAAGGGGGCAGACTGTAAATCTGTTGTCAACGACTTCGATGGTTCGAATCCATCATCTCCCACCATATTTTAAAATTAGTACGATTTCGATGGTATTCGAAAGGTGGCTCTTAGAAATACGCAGTATTTCACTATTTTTATGGTTTATAAGAAGTTTTAATTTTACTTTCGCTTCTTTATTTTAAAAATTACATAAATTAATTTTTAAGCAAATTTATTTGCTGGTGTAGCTCAGTTGGTAGAGCAGCTGATTTGTAATCAGCAGGTCGGGGGTTCAAATCCGTCCACCAGCTCCAAATCAAACTTGCATTTGATTACAATGTGTGTATCTATTTTTATATATTACACACTGTATAATATGGGAGATTTCCCGAGTGGCCAAAGGGGGCAGACTGTAAATCTGTTGTCAACGACTTCGATGGTTCGAATCCATCATCTCCCACCATATTTAAAATTAGTACGTTTTCGATGACATTCGAAAGGTGGCTCTTGGAAATACGCAGTATTTCAACCACCGTGGCTTTTTCTCAAAAAAGCGAATCCATCATCTCCCACCATATTTTAAAATTAGTACGATTTCGATGGTATTCGAAAGGGTGGCTCTTGGAAATACGTAGTATTTCACTAATTTCGCAATTTATTAGAAGTATCTAATTTACTTAACTTCTCAATTTTACAACTCACATAAGTTAATTTTTAAGCAAATTTTATTTGCTGGTGTAGCTCAGTTGGTAGAGCAGCTGATTTGTAATCAGCAGGTCGGGGGTTCAAATCCGTCCACCAGCTCCATTTTAAATTTAGGAAGTTTTATGAAAAAATTAACACTTATTTTATTATCATTATTTTTCTTATCAGCTTGTTCTGATTCTTTGGTAGCAAATGTCGAAGATAATGAAGTCGACGTTCCAAAGCTCGAAAATGATGATTTTTTTTATGACATAACAGATGATACAATCGAACAACCGAATGTCACTCCCGACATTCCAGAAATACCTGAAGTTCCAAAACGTAGTGAAGAAACTGTAAACATTAACGACTTTACAGAAGATGAAATTATCGAACTTAGACAACGTTTCTTTACTTTAGACCTGGAAATCGAGGTTAATTCAACAGTAAATGATGAAATCATTTCAGCTTTAAAAACAATTTCACTTGATGAACATTTAGATGAAGGCGAAATAAATATTGACGATTTAGAAGCTTTTTTTATGTTAACTGATGAAAATTTTACCGATACGACCTATGATTTCCTTATGCTTACGAACAAAGTTTATTCCCTACCCTATAATTATGTACCTGAGGAACTTCGTGTACCGTCCGTAAATTCAGCTTATACAATCCACCTAGAAACAACTACAGCAACTGCTCTTGAAGCAATGTTTTCTCAATCTAAAATTGATGGTGTAAATCTAGTTTTAACTAGTGGTTATCGTGATTTTGAATGGCAAAATCGACTTTTTCAACGAAAAGCCGAAAGTGTAGGCTATGAAAATGCAAATAAAGTTGTAGCTAAACCTGGTGAAAGTGAACACCAAACCGGCTTTGTTGTAGACATTACATGCGATGCTGTGAGCTACATGCTTGTAGAAAATTTTCAAAATACTGCCGAATTTGCTTGGTTAGATGCAAATGCTGCTGATTTCGGGTTTATTATGCGTTACGCACCCGATAAAGTGGATATAACTGGCTACAGCTATGAGCCTTGGCATTATCGCTATGTCGGTGACCCAGAAATAGCAAATTTTATAAAAAATAACAACCTAACTCTCGAAGAATATCACGAATTATATTTGAGTTAAATCAATTAACAAGTAGCAAACTTATAAAATTAAAATTTTATCAATAATATAAATAATTCTAAAAAGCAACCTGCATTTTGTAGGTTGCTTTAATTTATTTGAATTTTCAGACAAAATATATTGCTTTTTGAATTAAAAAAAAGGAGAGAATTTCTTCCCTCTCTTGATTTTATTAATTATTTTTTTCCATATTATACGAAAGTCGTCTTAAACTATCCGAAAAATGCACATTTTCAATAGGTATTCCATATCCTTGCAAGTGTAAATCACTGCTTGTGAAATTCCAAATTCCCTTAATTCCATGGTCAACCAAAGTTTGTACTATCTCTAAAGTAGTTTCTTTTGGTGTTGTAATTATTGCAATATCCACTTCATTAACTGTTATATATTGTTCTAATTCAACTATCTGTAATATAGAAATTTCATCTATTGCAGTTGTAATAGTGCTTGCAACAAGGTCAAAACCTGCAATAAGTTTTACACCACTTCGTTCAAAATGGAAATTTTTAGCTAAAGCACGTCCCATGTTACCAACTCCGATTATAATTGCTTTTTTTTCACGGTCAAGACCCAAAATTTTAGCAATTTCGTCTCGTAAACTCTCAACGTTATATCCGTAACCTTGTTGACCAAATCCACCAAAACAATTTAAATCTTGGCGTATTTGCGAGGCTGTTAGTCCCATTTTTTCAGCTAAAGCTTTTGAAGAAATCCTACTCACTCCGCCATCTATCATATCATTAACATACCTATAATACCTTGGCATTCGCTTAATTACGGCAGGTGATATGTACTTTTTTTCCATTTACATCTCCTAAATATTTTTTAAAACGTATTCTGTAAATTCATCAGCAGTAGCACCGTCGCTACGACCAGTTATTACTAATTTTTTATCTTCAAACATACAAAAATCAAGTGTTTTTTCTAGTTTTGTTGCAAGTTCAACTTCGCCTATATGATTTAACATCATAACACCAGCACGAAGCATAGAGCATGGGTCTGCATATTTTGCACGTCCTTCATCTACCATACGAGGTGCTGAGCCATGAATTGCTTCAAACATTGCATATCTTTTACCAACATTACCAGAGCCTGCAGTACCTACTCCACCTTGGAATTCTGCTGCTTCATCTGTTAAAATATCTCCGTAAAGGTTTGGAAGAACCATAACGTCAAAGTCTTTTCTACGTTTTTCATCTACTAATTTTGCTGTCATAATGTCGATATACCAATCATCAAAAGTAATTTCTGGGTATTCTTTTGACATTTCTTGACAAATATTTAAAAATTTACCATCAGTTGCTTTAACTACATTTGCTTTTGTAACAGCTGTAACTCTTTTTCTGCCTTGTTTTTTTGCAGTTTCAAAAGCTAAACGAGCTATTCTATCACTACCACCAGTAGTTGTTACAGTGAAATCTATAGCTAAATCATCATTAACATGTACACCGTTTGAGCCAACTGCATAAGCACCTTCAGTATTTTCTCTAAAAAATAACCAATTTATACCTGCTTCTGGCACTTTTACTGGACGAATATTAGCAAAAAGGTCTAATTCTTTTCTCATTGCAACATTTGCACTTTCAATATTTTTCACACCATCACCAGCACGAGGTGTAGTTGTAGGCCCTTTTAAAATAACATGACATTCTTTAAGTTCAGCTAAAGCGTCAGCTGGGATTGCAACCCCTAATTCTAAACGTCTTTCTAACGTCATACCGTCAATTTTTCTAAATTCAATTTTACCTGAATCTACTTTATCACGAAGTAAAACTTCTAAAACTTTTTGAGTTTGGTCAGTAATCATAGGTCCGATTCCATCGCCACCACATACTCCAATTATAATTTTGTCTAGTTTTTCATAATCCAAAAACTCGCTTTGCTCTTTCATTTTTTCAATTCTTTCAAGTTGCGATTCGATTACGCTTAAGTATTTGTCGATAACTGCTTGTGATACCATTTTAAATCCTCCTGAAAAGTACGTTAAATTTTTGTTAATCTTTTATAATTATATCATGTTTTTTTTAATTTGACAATAGGAAAGCTTTAAAAACTTAAATAGTTCTGTTTATAACTAGATTTTAAATTTTTTAGTTAAAAGTTTATAAAGTTCTCTTTTTCCACAAAATATATTTATTTAGGTGAATATACAAATTCATCTTCCGAAAATGTTCCATCTTCTAAGCTAATTCGTGGAGAATATTCAAAAATTTCATCTCCATTTTGCGTAGTAATTAGTACATTTGACCAAATATCACTAACATTACATTTCAAAACAAAATGCTTAGTATCTACAATTTCATAAAGTTGCACACCAGTTTCAAAATCATCTTCACCGAAATAATAATCGTAAATTATTGTTGGAATTTCAGGGTATCTTGGAATAAATAGATAATTTTCATCGCCAGAAACATCATAAAAAGTTTGTGTGTGCGTATTTTCTACATCAAAATATTTTTCTAAATATTCGTCATATTTTATCGCATCGCCCTGCGAATATCCTAAAAACACCACTGCATAAATCTGATTTTCGCCCCATTCTATATTAGATAGCTCCAAAGCTATGTTTTCAATGTCTAAAGTTGCTTTTGAAATAGCACTTGCGTCTGCATTTTTTAGTGCAACTATTGTATTATCTAAATTTGAATACAAGCCATTGCGTGATGTGTGCAAAACATTCCACAAACCATGTAAAGCCGTTGATAATTCATCATTTTTAGCAAAATTCGATGCACAATATATGTATTCTTCTAATTTATCCGACTCAATTCTATTTTTTTGCTGATTTTCAAGGTCATTTATCGCTAAAAGAATTTGTTCCTCATATCTTTCATCAAATAAAAATTCAATTTCCTTTTGATTTAGATAGTTTTCTCCAAAAAAACCAACGCAAAACGCTGTCACTACAGCTAAAAAAATCGCTATGTATATCAGTATCTGTTTCATTTTAATCCCCTTATATATTTTTAATTTAATTTTTTTGATATTTCCAAACTACCAAAGCAATTTTGGTCAGTTTTCCCCAAATTCCCTTCTAAAAACTCGTAATAAGCTTGCGAACCAATCATCGCTGCATTATCTCCACATAAATTCAGAGGTGGTTTATACAGTTTTATCCCTTCTTGTTTGCATAAATATTCAAGCTCGTCACGCAGTCTAGAATTAGCCGATACGCCACCTGCTATAACTAGTTTTTTATACTTCATATCAATACAAGCTTTCATCAAACGTGGTGCTAACATATCTACAACAGCCTCATTAAAACTAGCACACAGAGAGTTTACCTCTAGTTCTTCATCTTTTTGTTTCGCATTATGAATTGTATTTATTACAGCTGTTTTCAACCCTGAAAAAGAAAAATCTAATGGAGCATCTTTAACTTTTGCACGTGGCAATTTATACATATTTTTGTCGCCAAGTTTAGCTAAATCGTCTATGATTTTACCTCCTGGATAACCAATTCCAAGAACTCTTGCAACTTTATCAAAAGCTTCTCCAGCAGCATCATCACGAGTTGAACCTATAATTTTCATTTCGCAATAATCTAACACTTCTACTATCAAACTATGCCCACCAGATGCAACCAAACACATAAAAGGTGGTTCTAAATCTTCAAAAGCAAGATAATTTGCCGAAATATGCCCTCTAATATGATGAACTGGAATAAATGGCACGTCCAAACCAAACGCAAGCGACTTTGCAAAATTTGCACCTACAAGCAATGCCCCAATAAGTCCTGGTGCACAAGTGCCTGCTACTGCGTCTATTTTTATATCTTTTTCGAGTATCTTTTGCGTAAGAGACACTATAATCTCGCTATGTTTTCGAGAGGCAAGTTCTGGCACAACCCCACCCCACTCTTTATGCATATCCACCTGCGAATAAACCAAATTTTCTATAATTTTTCTTCCATCTTCGACAATCGCAACAGCAGTTTCATCGCAAGATGTTTCTATGCTTAAAATATTCAAATTAAACCTCCAATGTCATTAAAATTGCGTCTTCTTTTGGGTTAATATAATAAGATTTTCGTGTTCCGACATTTAAAAATCCATTTTTTTTATATAAACTAATAGCTTTTTCGTTACTTTCACGTACTTCTAAGTGAATTTTTTTAATATTTCGCTCAAGGCATGCTTCTACCACTTTTTTCAAAATAGTGTCTGCTATGTTTTTACGTCTGTAGTTTTCTAAAACACCTATACGAAGTAGCTCACTTTCATCTAAAACCGAACTTATAACAGCATAACCTATCACTTTTTCATCAAAATACAGAAAAAAATCATATATTTTCAAACTTTCTAAATTTTGCAAAGTTTCCTTTGTATAAGGTTCGCTAAAAATCTGATTTTCAAGGTATACAACATCATCAATGTATTTTTCGCTCATTTCAATAAAGTTCATTATTTTGCCTCATACCAGCTTTTTCCAAAGTTATAGTCAGCTAAAAGTTTAACTTTTCCAGAAAAAGCGTTTTCCATTTCTTCTTTTAAAAGGCTTGCTACATAATCTTTTTCGTCTAAAGTAGCTTCGATAATCAGTTCATCATGAATTTGCAAAATAAGTCTAGATTTAAGTTTTTCGGCGTTCATTCTTTGATAAACTTTCACCATCGCAATTTTAATAATATCTGCTGCAGTCCCCTGAATTGGTGCGTTTAATGCAACACGTTCGCCAAATGAACGAGTATTAAAATTACTACTTTTAAGTTCTGGCAAATTTCGTTTTCTACCAAAAAGTGTGGTAACATAGCCGTCTTCATGAGCTTTTTGCTTGATTTTTTCCATATAATTTGCAACTCCAGAGTATTTTTCTAGATAATTTTGCATATATTCCTTTGCTTCTGCCCTTGACACTCCAATGTCATTTCCGAGCGAAAACTCAGATATTCCATAAACAATCCCAAAATTTACAGCTTTCGCACGACTTCTCATAACAGATGTCACCTCAGAAATTTCAGTATTAAAAACTTGAGATGCAGTCACCGTATGAATGTCAACCCCACTCGCAAAAGCGTCAAGCATCACTTTATCATCAGCCATATCTGCTAAAATTCTTAACTCAATTTGCGAATAATCTGCATCAATTAGCACATAATTTTCATCGCTCACAACAAACATTTTACGAAGTTCACTACCTATCGGCGTTCTAACAGGAATATTTTGCAAATTTGGTTCGGTACTTGAAAGCCTGCCAGTTATAGTTACCATTTGGTTAAAAGTTGTGTGAATTTTCCCATCATCTTGGATAACCTTAAAAAGTCCCTCAACATAGGTAGAATGTAGCTTTGCAAGTGTTCTATATTCCAAAATAAACTCTATAATAGGGTGTTTATCACGCAAAAATTCTAAAACTTCAACGCTTGTAGAATATCCCGTTTTCGTCTTTTTCGACACAGGTAAATTAAGCTTTTCGAACAAAATTTCACCTAGCTGTTTTGGCGAATTAATATTAAATTTCTCGCCAGAAAGCTTATTTATTTCTTCTACAAGTTCGTTTATTCTTATATTTAATTTTTCGCCATATGCACGAAGTTCCACATCGTCCACTTTTACACCAATAGTTTGCATATTAGCTAAAACAGTCATTAAAGGCAGTTCTACATCATAAAAAAGTTGCGACATATCACCTAAATCTTTTTTCAAAATAGGATATAATTTTTGCAAAACTACACACGAAACGAACAAGTCATCGTCATTTTCTACACTTTCAAAAAGTGTTATTTGCTTGCGTTCAAGATTTGGTTGCACACCCAAAAACTGCTCACTCATATCAGCTAAATTATACTCACTTAAAGATGGGTCAATTAGATACATTGCAAGTGCTGTATCGAAAATTATTCCATGAGGAACAATCCCTTTTTTTATAATTTTCACCAAAAACGACTTCGCATCATGCATAACTTTAGAAATTTCTTGAGAAAAAATATATTCGAGCATACTTTTCGATGGATTTTTCACTATATATGCTGATTTTTCGCAAACTATCGCAATTCTGTCTGTATCTCCAGATACATAGCAGTCGCCCGTTACTTTTAATTCATCAACTGAAGATATTTCAGTGTATTTTGGTAAAACAAGTTCTATTTTTTCAACTTTAGACAAGTTTGCAGTAACATTCAGCTTCGAAATCATTGTTTTCATGTCAAGTTTATTTAAAATTTCAAACAATTTATCATCATTACGTAAATTTTCACGATTTATATCAAAATCTAAGTCCACATCACGAATTATAGTTGCGAGCTTGCGACTGTCAAACGCACTTTCTTTATCCTTTAAAAGCTTTTCACGAACACCTTTTTTGATACTTTCATCGTCAATATTTTCATAAATACCCTCAAGATTTAAAAAATTGTGAATTAAATTCATCGCCGTTTTTTCGCCAACACCAGCTACACCTTTTATATTGTCCGATGTATCGCCCATAAGTCCTTTTAAATCACACAAAATCTCAGGTTTAAAGCCATATTCGTCGCAAAAAGCAGTAAAATCGTACTTTTTCGTGCTAGTTTGTCCCCTACTTGTCACAATAAGATTCACAGTGGTATTATCTGTCGCAAGTTGCAAAGCGTCCTTATCCCCTGTTACAATCACGCTTTTATGCCCATTTTCATCGCAAAATTTTGCTATTGAGCCGATTAAATCATCTGCTTCAAAGCCTTCCTTTTCATACCTATCTATGCCTAAAGCGTCCAAAATTTCCTTTAAAATAGGCATTTGCATAGCAAGTTCATCAGGCATTCCTTTTCTCGTACCTTTATAATCAGCGTACATTTCGTGTCTAAAAGTTTTTGCCCTAACATCAAAACACACAACTACTTTACACGGATTTTCCTCCGAAATAAGTCTTAAATACGTTGCCAAAAAACCATAAATCGCATTTGTAAACATTCCATCACGGTTTGCTAATGCTTTTACGCCATAAAATGCACGATTTACTATACTATTTCCGTCTATTATCATTAATTTCATATATTTTTCATCCTTTTCAGATTTTTTCATCCTTTTCAGATTTTTTCATTTAAAAGTCATTACTTATATTTTACCACAATTTCATGAAAAACACAAAATATTTTTTTATGAAAATTGCAATACCAAATTGAACACTTTTTTAAAATGTCATCGGGAATATACTGCGTTTTTGTTATAAATTCATGCACATTTACCATTTTTAGTGAATTAAATGGATTAGTTAAAGGCTTAGGTAATTTGCTTTCATTGTCATCACTACAAAGATAGTCAAACAAAATGTTGCACATTGAAATATATTCAAACATTTGTATTTGTGTACAGTCATTTTCAAGTTTTAATTGCAGTTTTTTAGGGTTAATTGTATAATCAAATTGAACACATAAAAAAGTCCACAATAAAAGGATTTTCTGTTAAAATAAAGTAACGACACCAAAGTAACAGGAGAATCAAAATATTA
>JAWXUO010000023.1:0-30117 GCA_044426355.1 Clostridia bacterium
CGTTCGTCAAAATTAAGAGTTCCACAACTTTCTTTTCCACAAGAAATTAAACCATTTTTAACTATTGTAAAATGGTATTGCGTTTTCTACATATTATTTAATGATTTATGTAAAGTTTGTCCTATTCAATATTTTACAGTTCCTGCAACAGGCTATACTTCAAACACAAGTAACTGGGCTTGGATTTGGGCTGTTGTTATGGTAGTTTTCTGTACACTAAGTGATAGAGCAGCGTGTAGAGTTTGTCCTATTGGTGCTTTAACAGGTATATTCAATAGAATTAGTGGTGCAAGAATTAAAAAATGTGGTGCTGCGTGTACTCACTGTAGAGCTTGTTTAGAAGCTTGCCCTATGGATATTCAAGCGATTTATGAAGACCGTGAAAACGAAGATGTTACTTTCGACGAATGTTTATATTGTATGAAATGTATTGAAGTATGTCCTGAAAAAGGAGCTTTACGTTTTGATTTGTTCGGAAAAACTATTTTAGAATCACGTAGAGAGGTAAAAGTAACTTTAGGTGGACCTGTGTCTATTCCTGATGATACGGAGGATAATGATGGATAACAGAACTAAAGAACGCTATTCGAGAAATATTCAAAGAATAGCAAACGGGACTATCGGTCAAATGACTAGCGAATATGATTTTGATTTTTATAATGACATATATAGTACAGCTTTTTGTAACTTTGACGAAACAGATAAAAGATATATCGGTACATATTGTGTTATGATTCCTGACGAAATTATATACGCATTAGGATATACTCCACTTCGTATGTGTGCAGGACATCAAATACCTGCTTTAGTAGGGGACGAAATGATACCTCGTGATGCTTGTCCTTTAATAAAAGCATCGGCTGGTTTTCAGGCTATGAAAGTTTTACCAATGTATAACCAATGCGAACTTGCTATTATGCCTATGACTTGTGAAGTTAAAAGAAAAAGCGTAGAAGTTTTATCTAAACATCTTCCTGTAATTCCTGTTCCGATTTCAATGTCTAAATCAAATTCTTCTTTTGAAGATACTGTATCTGTAATTATAGGTTTAATTAAAACACTAGAAATTCAAACAGAAACAAAAATCACAAGCAAAGCACTTCAACAAGCTTGTTTAGATATTAACAAAGCACAAAAACAAGCTTATAAACTTCAAAGAAAACTTTATTCAGAACACCCACAAATAAAAGGGTCTGAGGTTATGTATGCTTTAAATAGCTTTATTTACACAAACCCTCACGAATGGGAAGTTGCAACTCGTACTTTGCTAGAAGAAATAGAAGAAAGAGAAGAAAACCCAAAAGTTCCAAAAAGACAAAAACCACGTGTTTTTATCGCAGGTTCTCCAGTTAGTTTTCCAAACTATAAAGTACCATTTATGATAGAAGAATTAGGAGCTCAAATTGTAGGCGACGAATCTTGTCTATCAGGTAGATTATTATACGACCCAGTTGTTCCTATGGATTTTAGTAAAACTAGTATGATACGTGCACTTGCAGCACGATATATAGCAGCTTGTACTTGTCCTGTTTTTGACAATGTAGAAGACAGGATTGCAAGTCTTAAAACAAGACTTGATGAAACTGGTGCAGAAGGTATAATATATCACGTTTTACGTGGTTGTGTGCCATATGATTTCGAACTTTCTGCTATAGAAGATTGGGCAGAAAAAGAAAAAGTTCCACTTTTACGTGTTGAAACAGACTTTAGCACAGAAGACGTAGAACAAATTAAAATTAGATTTGAAGCTTTTGTAGAAATGATAGATCAACGCAGAAGACAAAACAAAAAAGGTTAAACATCTTAGAAAGGATAAAAAAATGAGTAAATATTATTTAGGATTTGACGGTGGTTCAACTTACATAAAAGCAGCTTTAATTAAAGGCGACGAAGTTATAATGACAAAAGTTTCTTCAACTGGTATTGATAATGATGCTACTTGCGAAAAACTTTTACAGTCTATAACACAAGAAGTTGGAATTACACCAGAAGATATAGACTACATTACAGCAACTGGATATAGCAGACGTTCTATCTCTCTTGCAGATGACACTATATCAGAAATCACAGCTCACGCTTATGGCACAAGACTTACTTCTCCAGATGGAGTTGTTCCAGGAATGGTTATCGATATTGGGGGACAAGATAGTAAAATTATAGCACTAGACCAAGATGGTGGTGTTAAAAACTTTATTATGAATGACAAATGTGCAGCAGGTACTGGTAAATTTATCGAAGTTATTGCTGATATTTTAGAAACAACTATAGATAAAGTTGCAGAACACTCTGCTGAAAGCCAAAATCCATGTCAAATTAACTCAACTTGTGTAGTTTTCGCACAAACAGAAATTATATCACTTATTGCACAGAAAAAATCTCGTGCTGATATACTTTGTGGAATGCATGTTTCAATGGCGAATCGTATTTCAAAACTTGCAAGAAAATACAAAGGTGAGGGCAGAGTTTTAATGACTGGTGGTGGAGCTTTAAACGATGGACTTCGTCTTGCTATAGAAGATGAACTAATGTGCGATGTTTGTGCTGCAGTTCACCCTCAGTTTAATGGAGCTATTGGTGCAGCACTTATCGCTGTAGAACAAAAGCAAGCATTATAGAATTTCGAGGTAAAAAATGACAACATCAACCATATTCGCAACCGTCTTATTTATGGGTTTTTCCTGTAGCATGGGCTGTGGAACGGTTAACACACCATTTTTACTAGGAAGTTTACTAGGAGATGGAACAAGTATAGACCAAAGCAGAAAATCAATAATGTTATTTTCTTTAGGAAAAATAATTTCACTTATGATAATGGGATTTCTAAGTGCAGTTTTTGGCAGTATAATTTTAACGTATGTTCAAACATTATATCCAGATGCTACCATTTGGATTATAAGAATTACTACAATTATTTTTGGTGCAAGAATTCTTTATTTTACTATTAAAAATGAATTTTTACCAAAAAAAGATGATGAACCAACAGGTTGCTCAAGTTGTGCAGGTTGTCCATCAAGCAAAGGTTGTTCTTCTGTAAAAACTGAACAAAAAATACCAAAATCATATTTTATTGCAGGGCTTCTATATGCCACAATTCCTTGTGGTCCACTTTTAACAACGCTAACATATGCAAGTACTATGAATATATTTACAGCAATGTTGCTTTTAGGTTTATTTGGACTTGTAAATTCATTAATTCCAGTATTCTTTTTCGCATCTCTTGTAGGTATGGCAAACGCAGAATTTACAAAAAACAGTACTAATTTCTTAAGATACGTTAAATTATCTGGTGGAGCAATACTTGTTTATGCAGCAATTTTTAGAGTTTATTAAAAAAACAAAATCAAAGGAGATTTTCAAATGAAAAAATTATTATTAACACTTACTTTAGTAGCGAGCCTACTAACATCAATGACGGTTTTCGCACACGACGAAACTGCAACTAATGACAACTCGGGTCAACAACAAACAGCTACTGTAACAGAAGCAGATTTTAACTTTACTACAGATGCTGCTAACACTACGGTAACATTACAATATGCTGACGGTTCACCTCTTGCAAATGCTGCTGTAACAGTTAAAAATGCTGTTAGTGGTGCAGATGGGGATATAGTTCAAAATCAATCAGCTGGTGCAGATGGTACTTTCAACTATGGCGAATGGGTGAAAGATGGCGTAGCTATTTTACGTGTAACAGACCCTGTGTCAAACAATGCTATCGAATATAATATCGAAAATGGAACAATGACTATCGAAGCAGGTAAAGGAAGTAAAGGCGACGGTGGCGACCGTACTGCACAACAAGCAGCGTCACAATCAAGTACATATATTATAATAGGTGTAGTAGTTGCTGTATTAGTTATAGCTACAATTGTTGTTATTAGTGCTCAAAAGAAAAAGAAAGCAGCTTTCGAAGCAGAAAATGCTAAAAAGAAAGGCAAAAAAAGCAAAAAATCTGATAAAGAAGAAAAATAAAATTGCTCTTTAAAAACATTAAAACCACCGAATTTGGTGGTTTTTTTGCAATTAAATATATAGGTATAAGAAAGGTGAAAATTATGAAAAAAGTAGTAGTATTAGGTTGTGGAAGACTAGGAAAAATCATAGCGAGTGCTATACACGCAGGTGTTGTAGAGGGTGTAACTTTGCATGCAATATTATGTAGAGAGCCTGATAAGCACGCAGAATTTGCAAAAGAAATGGGTTGTATGATTAGCAATTCTCTTGATGAGGTAATGCAAGCGAAGCCTGACTATGTTGTAGAAGCTGGAACTAAAGAAGCTGTTATAGAGCATACTGAAAACGTACTTAGAAAAGGTGCAGATATTATTCTTCTTTCTATGGGTGTTTTCGTTGATGAGAATTATTATAACCACATAAAAAATGTTGCTATTGAAACAAATCAAAGAGTTCATTTAGCATCTGGGGTAGTAGGTGGCTTTGATATAATGTCTACAGCTATGCTGATGGGAGAATTAAAATCTACTTTTGAAACAAGAAGAAAGCCAAGAAACGAAGGTAACGCACCTACCGAATTTAGTGGTACAGCTGAAGAACTTTACAGCCATTTTCCAAATAACTTAAATGTCGCTATCGCAGTAGCGTTGGGTACAAATGGTCCTAAAAACACATTTGCAAACCTTGTTAAAATAGAAGGCGATGAAAATTCTAGTTTCTCGACAACACTAGAAGGGGAGTTTGGAAAATCATATATCTACACAGAGCTTAACGGAAAAGGTCCTGCTATGGCAGGGTGGAGTGCTGTTGCAATGCTTCAAAGATTAACGCAACCAATTAGTTTTTAACAAAAAATAACCCTTAAATTGTAGAGATACAGTTTAAGGGTTTGTTATATTTTAGAATAAAAGTTCGAATAAAACACCAGCAAGTGATGCTGTACAGTAAAGTGCTAAAATTATTTTTGCAACAAGTTTAGGATTTTGATTTCCACGAATAAGTACTATCAAACCAAATCCAGCAGCCGAAATAAGTCCCGAAAGGGTAGACCCAAAACTAAGACCACCACTTAGGTATAAACTTGCTATTATAATAGATACAGCACAACTTGGAATAAGTCCTATTAATGCTGAAATTAAAGGTTGTAAAAAACTATCAGTAAGCAAAATTGCTTGTAAAAACTCTTTGCCGACAAGCGCTATTGTAAAGTCAAAAATAAAGAAAACTATATATACACAAAGAAAAATTTTTAAGGTGTGTTTTAGTGCAAAAACAGAAACTTTACCCTCTGTTTCGCAACATTCACAATGGTTTTTGTGCGAACAATCGTCTAAAAAATGATTGTTTATATCATATTTAAAAACTTTATCGAAGAAAAATCCAAAGATTATAGCCAAAATAACTTTTATAAGAATAAGTAAAAGTGCATTTAAAAAATTATCTCCACCTGTAAAAAGAATTATTAAAGCCTCATCAGAAGAAGAAATAAAAACGGCAAGTAAAGTACCCACGGTTATTTTATTTCGATTAAATAAATCAGATGCGACAACAGCTACGCCACATTGTGGAACAACACCTAAAAGTGCACCAGTCAGTGGAGAGTTCGCCTTATTTGTTACGAGTTCTTCGGTAGAAATTTTTCGTTCTAAATTCATTACAATGTAGTAAACTGCATATAAAATTGGAATAATTGTCCATGTGTGCGAAAAAGAATGCCACAGTGAATGTAAAATTGTGTCGATTAACATTTTAAAATCCTCTCAATATAAAAGTTGTCTTATACTAACTCACTTTTTAGTATATCATTTAAGTAAAAATATGTCAATATATAAATTTTATAGCTAAAAAACAATGAAATATGAGCAAATATTAATGTGTTTTGTGTTATTAATAAAATATGTCTAATTGTAACTCTTAAGGTTGACTTTGTAAATAAAATAGTGTATAATTATTAAAATACGTTAAAAATAATTTACATAAAAGTAGGATTTTTCATGATAGAATATAATCTAACAGCCGAATACGCAGCACCTTTTTTAATATTGATAATTTTTGTAACTTTTATAAACGATTTTGAGGAAAAAACTTTTTCTAATTATTGTTTAAAAGGTTTATATTGCGTTACATTGTTTGGTTCAATTGCACTAACATCGTCAATTATAATAGGGCTACCACCAACTGATGGTTTAGCAAATGTTACACTTATATATGTAACAAACACATTATACTTATTAACATCACCTTTACCAAGTGGGTTTTACCTTGCACTTTGTATTTTAATGACTGCAAGAAAAACAAATGTAAAAGAACTGCTAAAGAAAATACTTCCGTGTTTCATACCATATACAATTTATGCAATTTTTATACTTGTGAATGTCGGAAATGGAGTAGTTTCATCTGCAACTGCTGAGCAAGGATACATGAGAGGTCAGTATTATCTGATTCCTTTTGCTATAGTTGGCATACATATTTTGATTACAGCTATAATTGTTTTCAAAAACAGAAGATACATACATAAAGAAATTTTCGTTGTTGTTGTAATAAACATGTTATTAGCATCATCTTTAGTTATAACTCAAGCTTTAAATAGCCATATAATTTTAACTAGCGTTGGGAATATTGCAAGTATTCTTGCACTTCATTTATACACTTTAAGTAAAAAATCACACATAAGCCAACTTACGGGTTGTAAAAACAAACTAGCTTTATATAGTGCTTGTGAAAAACTAATTAGCAAAGAAGAATATTTTGCGATTTATGTAGTTAGTTTGCGTGATTTTAAATCTATAAATGAGCGTAACGGACTTTCTTTCGGCGATAAAGTATTAAAAACAGTAGCAAATGAAATAATGACGTTTTTTTCATACGAAGAAGTTTATAGCCATGATGGCGACGAATTTGCAATTCTTTTAAAAGAAAATGAAAATAATGATGATTTAATTCAAGAATGTATAAAACGTTTGCATGTTCCTTTTAATGTAGAGGATATAGAGCTAATTCAACTAGACTTTGTTTGTGCAAAAGTAGATAATAGATACTCTGGTTCTACTGTAAAAGAATTATCTGCAGCTATCGACTATTCGATTTCTTTGTTAAAACAAAATCATGGCGACCCACATTATTTATATGATGTAAACATCGTAGATGAAATGATGCGTCGTGATAATATGATTCAACAAATAAAAGACGCAATAGACCATCGTATGTTTAGACTTACATATCAACCGATCTATTCAACAGAAAAAAAATGTTTCGACCAAGCAGAAGCTTTAGTGCGTATGCTAGATAAAGACGGAAACATCGTACCACCGTCAGAATTTATAGAAATCGCAGAAACAACTGGGCTTGTTTTACCAATGACGTATATTATTTTAGATATTGCGTGTCAAGATTTTAGATACCTTATGGATACATATGGCGACGACCTTACATTAAAATCAATATCTATAAATATTCCGTATCATTTCTTCTTAGGCGATGATGCACAAGATAAAATTTTCGAAATACTCGAAAGACATGACATAAAAACTGACTGTATTAAAATAGAAATAACCGAACGTACGCTTGTTTCTGACAGTAAATTTATGTTAAAAACTATGGAAGATATGCAGAAAAAAGGCTTTATATTCGAACTAGATGACTTCGGTGTAGACTATTCAAATATGAGCACTTTGTTAAATCTTCCACTAGATATAATAAAAATAGATAGAAATGTACTTCTTTCAGCTTTTAAACAACCAGAAAACATGACTTTTTTCAAACATCTTGTTTATGGAATTAACGATACTGAAAAAGTTATTGTAATTGAGGGGATAGAAGAACGAGAACAGCTAGACTTCATTTTAGAGTGTGGTTGTCAATATGTTCAAGGATATATCTTTTCAAAACCACTGTTTTTAGACGATTTTGCAAATTTTCTTATTCCTAGTTCGCAAAATGAATTATTAAAATCGTTTGACTTGGTGTCTTAGCGAAAGAGAGGAGTTTTTATGCTAGTATATAATTTAACTGCAGAGTATTCGATGCTAGTTATTCTTTTTGTAGCATTTTTTAGTTTTTATACAAATTATAAAGAAAATACACATCTTAATATAATTTTAAAAACATCATATTTTTTAACATTTTTAACTATAGTATTTGCTATAATATGTGGTTATTTGGCTGAGTATGTCACGACTATAAATGTACCATTACTGTATACCGTTAACACGATTTATTTTATATTAATACCGTCGTTTAGCCTATCTTATCTAACTTTTTGTATTGTTATAGCATCTGTTAATCAAGACCCAAAAATCGTTCAAAATACTATAAATAATATGCTGAAATTTCGTTTTGCATATATAATAATTTTATGTATAAATATTGTAAATGGAAATGTTTTCACTGTAACTACAACAAATGGTTTTGAAGCAGGTCCGTGGTTTAATTTACCATATATATTTGCTTTAATGGTAATATTTATAAATGTTTTACAAGTTTTTTTAAAGAGAAAAAATGTAAATAAAAAGAATGTTTTAGTTTTACTTACAACTTTATTTTTAACAACACTCGCTATAATGATACGTTCTGTGTATCCAGTAGTTATCACAACTGCTCTTATGAGTAATATGAATATATTAGCGATACATATGTTTTTAATTAATCGTAAAAAATCTGTAAATCAGCTAACTGGTGCGAATAATTTCCTTGCTCTACGTGATAATATGAACGGTTATATTAAAAAAGATACAGATTTTTCGTTATATGTTATAAGTTTAAGAGATTTTAAAACTATAAACAAAAGAAATGGTTTTGATTTCGGAGATAAATCACTAAAAAAAGTATGCAAAATCCTATTTAGTACTTTCAATTACGAAGAAGTTTATAGATACCGTGGCGAAGAATTTGCGATTTTGCTTCAAAAAGATAAAAAAAGAGATTTTTTAATACATAAAGCACTAGAAAAACTAGAAAAACCTATAGATATAGACGATATAGAGTTAATTAATTTAAATATATGTTGCGTTCGTGTGGATTACAAAACTTTTGGTATGACTGTAAACGAGCTTGTAACTGCTGCCGAATATGCTACGAGTATATTAAAAGAACCACATTGTGAAAAAAATTATTTATATGACACTTTAGTTGTAAAAGAAATTATTGAAAAAGGTCGTATGATTCAACAAATTAAATCTGCTATCGAAAATAGAATGTTTAAAATGTGTTATCAACCGATGTATTCAGTAAAAGAAGGTAAATTTACTCAAGCTGAGGCACTTGTACGTATGACAAATGCTGAAGGTGGGATTATTTACCCGTCAGAATTTATTGATATTGCCGAAACAACAGACCTAATTATTCCAATGACTTATGTTATACTTGACATTGTTTGCGAGGATTATAGACGTTTGCTTGATAAATACGGAGATGATTTATTGCTAGACGCAATCTCTGTAAACTTCCCATATCATATATTTTTAAAAATAAATATGGAAGATAAAGTATCTGAAATTTTAAATAAATATAATTTATTACCAAAACATATCAAAATAGAGATAACCGAAAGAACTCTTATTTCTGAAAATAGTACGATGACGCAAACGATGAATAGTATGTTAAATACTGGTTTTGCGTTTGAACTAGATGATTTTGGCGTAGATTATTCTAATATTAGTACGTTTTTAGAACTACCTCTTAACATTATAAAAATTGACCGAAGCGTATTATTATCTGCTATGTGTAGCGAAAATAATAAAAATTTCTTTAAACATTTAACTTCAGGGATTAGTGCAACAGGTCGTATAATTATCGTTGAGGGTGTTGAAGATAAAGACCAGTTAGATTTTGTTTTTGAGGCAAATTGTGAATTTGTTCAAGGTTATATTTTTTCAAAACCTTTGTTTTATAAAGATTTTGAAAACTTTATAGAGAAAGATTCTCAATATAAACTTATAAATAAAGTTTTACAATCAACTTAAATTTTTAAAAAAAGTATTGACAATGTTTAAAAACTGTGTTATTGTAATACTCAATTAGAAATAATAAAACAAAGACGTTTTAGCGATTATAGCTTAAACGTCTTTTCTTTTTTAATTAAAACGAACGGAGAGTTTAAAAATAAATGGAAGAATTATTTGATAAAAAAAAGATTTTAAAATTAATAATACCAGTGGCAATAGAGCAAACATTGGTAGTTGTCGTAGGCATAGCCGATATGATGATGGTATCTAGTTCAGGAGAGTCGGCTGTTTCTGGAATATCTTTAGTAAACTCGATATGTATACTTTTGATAATGATTTTTACAGCTCTCGCATCTGGTGGCTCGATAATAGTCGCTCAATACATAGGCAGTAAAGATAGGGAGAGAGCTTGTAAAGCAACCAGCCAAGTAATCCTTGTTTGTATTTTAATATCGACCACACTTTCGTTTATAATGCTTATATTTTCAGAAAGCTTGTTAAGATTAATTTATGGTTCGGTAGACCAAAGCGTTATGGATAGTGCGATAATATATTTCAAAATATCAATTTATTCATTTCCGTTTTTAGCGTTATATAATGCAACTACTGCAATGTTTCGTGTTATGAACAACGCAAAAATATCTATGAAAATGTCGTTTTTCATGAATTTATTAAACATTTCACTAAACGCATTATTTATTTATAAATTTAATTTAGGAGTTGCAGGAGTTGCATATTCTACATTAATTTCAAGATGTATCGCATCTGTAATGATTGTAAATTTACTAAGAAATGATAATAATTATGTTTATATTGATAAACACTTTAAACTTGGTGTAGACAAAGCCATGATAAAAAGAATCTTAAATATTTCTATACCACAAGCTTTAGAAAATAGCATGTTCCAAGTAGGTAAACTTTTTACACAAAGCTTAATTTCGAGTTTTGGAACAGCTGCAATTGCAGCAAATGCTTGTGCTACAAATGTCGAACTTATGTGTAATATCCCGATAATTTCGATGGGGGTTTCGCTTATAACAATAGTTGGTCAATGCGTAGGGTATGGCGATTATGAACAGGCGAGAAGAAACACTAAAAAAATACTAGGCTACACTTATATGTTTGTAATTCCACTAAATATTCTGTTATTTATTTTTGCACCTTTGATAGCTAGTGGATATAATTTAAGCGAACAAGGAACGATATATGCAATCGAACTAATAAGATATTACAATATCTGCTGTATGTGTATTTCGCCGTTATCTTTTGTATTACCAAATGCATTAAAAGCTTCTGGAGATGTTAAATATACATTGAGAATTAGCGTGTTTTCTATGTGGGTTTTCAGAATAGGTTCAGCGTATTTAATTACATATTTATTCGATTTAAACGTTTTAGGTGTTTGGATTGCAATGACGTTAGATTGGGCTGTTCGCTCAACTTCAAATGTTATTCGATTTAGAGGTAATGCTTGGGAAACTAAAGCAGTAACAAGACGATAAATCTATAAAAATTAAAAAAAATAATTAAACAACATAAACAAAAGGAGAAAAATTATGGAGTACAAATTAGCAGACAAAATCAAGAACACTGGAACAAGTGGCATTAGAATCGCTATGGAAAGAACAGCTTTGATACCAGAATGTATATCATTCGGTATTGGAAATCCTGCACCAGAAGCAATTCCGACAGAAAAAATTCTAAACTCTATTAGAAAAGTTATCGAAGGCGACCCTATGAAAATTTTGCAATATGGTTCTGGATTTGGGTTTCAACCACTTGTTGACCACACTTTAAATCACTTAATAAATGATTTGAATTTACCAAAAGAAGACAACTCTCTTACTTTAATTAATGGTTCTGGACATGGTTTAGGTTTACTTCCTCGTGTTTTATGTGATGCAGGTGACGTAGTATTTGCAGACGAATTTACATTTCCAAACGGTGTAAATGCAGCCAAAGCAAATGGTGCTATAATAGAATCTATAAAAATGGATAAATTTGGAATGATACCTGAAGAACTTGAAAAATCAGCAAAAAAAGGAAAAGGGAAGTATATTTACTTAATACCAAATTTCCATAATCCAACAGGTATTACAATACCACTTGAAAGACGTAAAGAACTTTATGAAATAGCTAGAAAATATGACCTTGTTATTTATGAAGATGACCCATACGGAGAAATCAGATTTACTGGTGAAAGAGTTCCAAGCTTTAAATCGTTTGATACAGATAACAGAGTTATTTTTGCAGGTTCGTATTCAAAAGTTATGTCAGCAGGTATTCGTGTAGGATATTTATATGGTCCTACAAAATTAATTCAAGTAATTAATGATGTTAAAGGTTGCTCTGATGGTGGTAGTGCATTTTTAAATCAAATGACAGTATCTTTCACTTTAGACCAAGTTGAGTATGCTCCATATATTCAAAATATTTGCGATATTTATGGTAAAAAATGTAAAATACTTACAGATTCTATCAAAGAATATTGTTCTGATAAATTTACTTTTATCGAGCCTGAGGGTGGTATGTTTTTATGGCTTGATGCACCAAAAGATTTAGATATTGAAGCGTTTTTTGATAAATGTTTAGAAAACAAAGTTTGCGTACTGCCGTCATCTGGTTTTGCAACATCTTCGAACAATGGACATTCTTTTAGATTAAACTTTACAGCACTTTCAGATGATAAAATTGTTGAAGGTATTAAACGTTTAGGTAAAGTAACACACGAATTTTAAATTATACATTAAAACTGCTGTATTTTAATATATAGCAGTTTTAACTTTTACTTTAATATAAGTTTAAAGTCTTTTTTCTAGCTATTATACAAAAATGCTAAAAAAGTATATTTAAAACTGTACAATAAGTACAAAAATGTTCATTGTATAAATGCAATATGCTTAAAAACATAGCAAAATATATAACTAAATTAGTTAGTTTTTAGCTAAAATAACAACGTATCTTGTATTCTATTAAAAAAACTTAAAAAAAAGTGTTGACAAATATATTTAAATGTATTAGAATAAATACAAGTTAAAACCGAGGGAACAAAGGTGTTTATAGTTAAAGCTATAAACACCTTTTCTTTTATTTAATGAACAAAGGCGTTCGTATTACTTATGTAGTACGGACGCTTTTTTTATAAACAACGATGTTTGTAAAATGATATTAACGAAAAAATAGATGATTAAGGAGAATGTTACATGAAAGTTGTAGTTTTTAGAGGAGCAAATTTTGAAAAGCTTTACGGAGCAGGATATGATACAGAGTTTTTTGATAATCAATGGAAAACGAATTTATCGAAAATACCAGAAGTTACAGAGATTGTATATGAAAATAGTAGCAGAGATAAAGAATATCTTAAAGAAAAGCTAAAAGATGCCGACGCTGGTATAAGTTTAATGATATTTGATAATTTTTTAGACGAAGAACTTTTTAAAGCTTGTCCTAAACTAAAATATGTTGCAACTGGTGCACATGGTTTTGGTAAATTTGATGCAAAAGCTATGAAAGAATACAGCGTAACTGCTACAAATACAATTTATGGAGATGTAACGATAGCTCAGTTTGCAATGGGTCTTTTACTTGATATTTGTCACAATGTAGAAATTCATAGTAACTTTTATAAAAAAGATAAATGGCTTTTAGATGACCCAGGAATTAAAAAAATATTTACAAGACAATATGAACTTTACGGAAAAACAGTCGGTATATATGGTCTTGGTGGTATAGGTTTAAAATTCGCAGAAATGATTAGAGGTTTTGGAGTAAATGTTATCGCATATTCGAGAACGAAGAAAACAGGTGCTGAATATGACTTTATCGAGCAAGTTTCTTTCGATGAATTACTTGAAAGAAGTGATATAATTTCTATTCACTGCCCACTAACACAAGACACACAAAACACTATAAATCAAGAAACTATTGCAAAAATGAAAGACGGCGTTATTATTATAAATACTGCACGAGGTGCAATTATAGATGAAGATGCATTATATGATGCTTTGCAATCTAAAAAAGTATATGCAGCTGGTCTTGATGTTGTATGTGGTGAACCAATTTCTAAACCTTGTAAATTAATGGAATGTGAAAATGCAAAAATTACAGAACACATGGCGTGGATTACTATAGAATCAAAAATTCGTAGTACAGAAATAATGTGCGAAAACTTAGCAAACTGGATTAACGGAAATCCAACAAGTGTAATAAATAAGTAGAATATGATTTTGGAGGATTTACAATGGACGCAAAAAAATTAATATGCAGAGCTTTAAGAGAAAAACCAATAACAGCACGAGCTAGTAGAAAAATAGGTAAGCCAATAGATTTTACAAAAATATCAGGTATGGGTCTTAACGAAAATGTTTTTGGAATGTCTAAAAGTGCAAACGAGGCTATACATAAAGCAGTTGACGAAGGATTTAGATATGGTGATTTCCAAGCATATAACCTAAAAAGTGCAATAGCAAATGAGTATGGCGTAGATATTTTAAATGTAATTACTGCTTCTGGTTCAAGCCCTATTATAGATACTATCGCATTAGCTTTTTTAGATGAAGGCGACGAAATGCTAACTTGCTTGCCAACATTCCATGCTTTTACAGATGCAAGTTATGAAAACCTTGCAGTTCCAGTTTTTGTAGACCTTACAAAAGAATCTAAATTCAATTTAGATGGAATGCTTGAAAAAATTACAGCTAAAACAAAACTTATCGTTATTTGTAATCCAAATAATCCAACTGGAACTTATGTTGCTAAAGAAGAAATTGAAGCATTTTTAGAAAAAGTCCCTGATGATATTATTGTAGTATTCGACGAAGCGTATATAGAATTTGCAACAGCTAAAGACTGTGTTAGCATGGTTGAATATATGAAAAAAAATCCTGAAAAACCAATTATTGTTTTAAGAACTTTCTCAAAATTTTATGGTCTTGCAGGTATAAGAGCAGGGTATTCACTAGCTTCAAAAGAAATTACAGCAGAGCTTTCTCGTTGTTCTGGTACATGGAATGTATCAAAACCTGCACAAGTAGGAGCTATAGAGGCTTTAAAAGACAAAGAACATTCAGCATATGTCTTAAAATCGGTAGAAGAAGGACGCAATTATCTATCTAAAGAGCTTGAGGCACTAGGTTGTGAGGTTTTTAAATCGCAAACAAATTTTGTATATTATAATACACGAAAAGATACGAAAGAAGTTTTTGATAAACTTTTAGAAATGGGAGTACATACAAGTGGTGGTCATGAGTATAATCGTGTAACTGTTGCTACTATGAAAGAAAACGAATTTTTTATTAAGTGTATGAAGGAAATCATGCAATAAAAAAATTATTTTAAGGGAGGCAATTATGAAAAATTTTGTTATAACTATCGCAAGGGGATTTGGTAGTGGAGGAAAAGAGCTTGCTATGGAGCTTGCTAGTCAATTAAATATTAATTGCTACGAAAATAGAATTTTAGTTCTAGCTTCACAAATAACTAATCGAGAAACGGCAGAACTTTTAGAAATTGACGAAAAACTAAAAGGTGGTCTTATAAATAAATTAAAAAGACTTCCAAAATCTTCTGAGCCTGCAAATCCTAAATCAGTAGAAAAAAAATTCGAATCAGACGCAGAAATTTTCGAGTGTCAATGTGATATAATTCGAGATTTAGCTTCGAAAGAATCTTGTATTATAGTTGGTAAATGTGCCGACTATGTATTGCGTGATTTTGATAATGTAGTTAGTTTTTATGTAGAAGCACCGAGAAAATATTGCTTAAAAAGAGTTACAACAACTATGAACGTAGACGAATTAGAGGCAGGAAATCTTATTTCTAAAACAGATTCGTTTCGTGCTGAATATTACAAATACTACACAAATGGTAACTATTGGACAAATCCTGTAAACTACGATATGACTTTTAATATGGAGCGAGTAGGAAAAGATAAAGTTAAAGAAATTATAAAAAATTATCTTATAATTAAATTTGGTGAAGAAATCTTACAAGATGCTAAAAATTCGCCAACACTTTACAGTTATGCGACCAACACAAAGGAGGATAACAAATGATTAAATATTGTGCTAAAAGGGTTGGAATGTCAGCTTGTATGATGATTTTTATAATTATTATATTATTTAGCTTACTACAATTAATGCCTGGTTCACCTTTTAATAACGAGCGACTAACAGATGCACAAAGACTAATTATAGAAGAAAAATACGGACTAAACGAGCCTGTTTTAGTTCAAATAGTTACATATGTAAAAAATATGATGACAGGTGATTTTGGTGTATCCTATGCTATTCAGCAAGATTATCCTATAGCAGATATGATAGCTACAAAATATCCATTATCTGTTAGAATAGGTCTACAAGCCTATGTTGTCGGTGTATCTCTAGGACTGATTTTTGGTATAATTGCAGCATTAAACCATAATACTTGGATTGATACAGGTGCAACAGTTTTTTCTATGATTGGTGCAAGTATTCCATCACATGTTTTAGCTTTAGGTTTTGCGTATTTTCTAGCGTATAAAATGGGCTGGTTTCCACTTATTTATTCGTCTAATCAACCTTTTTTATCAACAATTCTACCAAGTCTTGCTTTATCAATAGGCCCTATGGCAACAACTGCAAGATTTGCAAGAAACGAAATGGTTGAAGTATTAAATTCTGAATATATGCTTCTTGCTCAAACAAAAGGTATTAGAAATCTTAGAATTATAATCGTTCATGGCGTAAAAAACACTTTAGTTCCATTAATTACAACAATGGCACCGATACTTATGGGACTACTTACAGGGAGTACTGTTGCAGAACAAATTTTTGGTATTCCAGGAATAGGTTCATTGTTTATAAAAGCAATACAAACAAATGACTACAACGTTGTTGTATCAATAGCATTTTTATATAGCTCAATTTACGTAGGCTTAGTTTTAATGATTGATATACTTTATGGTTTAATAGACCCTCGTATAAGACTTTCAGGAGGTGGAAAAAATGGCAAATAGTAGTTTTGCTTTTGCAAATAACAACGTAGTATACGTTGACGAAGAAATTTCAGCACCATCTTCATTTAAAGAAACACTTTATATATTTTGTAAAAATAAAGGTGCAGTTTTTGGTATAATCTTTTTAATGATAATGGGTATTTTAGCAATTTTTGGTCCTAACTTTAATGAATATACTTACGAGTTTCAACAAATTACAAAACAGAATTTACCACCTCGTATTCCTATTTTAGAAAATTTCGGAATTTTTGATGGAACAACAAAAGGTGTTAATATGTACGAACTAAAAGGCTTTGAAGATGACTATTTTTGGTTTGGTACAGATTCTTTAGGCAGAGATTTATTTACAAGATTTTGCCAAGGAACAAGAATTTCACTTATAGTAGGTATAGCAAGTGCTATTATTGATATTTTAATCGGTGTAAGCTATGGATTAATCTCAGGTTACTATGGTGGAAAAGTAGATATGTTAATGCAACGTGTTACAGAGGTAATAAGTGGTATTCCAACATTAGTTATAGTTTCTCTTTTGGTTGTAGTTTTAGAACCAGGTTTAACATCTATAATAGTTGCAATGTCAATTTCTGGGTGGATTCCAATGAGCCGTTTGGTTCGTGCAAATACTTTAAGACTTAAAACAACAGAACATATTATGGCGTCTAAAACTTTAGGAACAAACACTTTTAATATTTTATTTCGTGAAATGTTTCCAAATGTTATAAGTTCAGTTATAATCATGGCTATGTTATCAATCCCAAGTGCTATTTTTATGGAATCTTTCCTATCTTTTATAGGTTTAGGTATTCCAGCACCACAAGCATCTTTAGGAAGTCTTATAAATGATGGTTATAACAGTATGCTTATGTATCCATATCAACTTATGTATCCTGCTGTGTTATTTTCAGTTCTTATTATATCGCTAAATCTAGTTGGCGATGGTTTACGTGATGCACTAGATCCAAAACAAAAACGAGTTTAGGAGGTTTTATTATGGCAGATAAAATTTTAGAAATACAAAATTTAACAATGTCTTTTAAGACATCAAGAGGTAACTTAAAAGCTATTCGAGGTGTAAATTTATCTTTAGAAAGAGGTAAAACGATAGCAGTTGTTGGCGAATCTGGTAGTGGTAAATCTGTAACAGTTAAAGCTGTTATGGGTATGCTTAGTGCAAATCAAAGTGTAAATACTGGTAAAATTTTATATACAGAAAAAGGCAAAGAAACGGTAAATCTTTTAGACTATAGCAAAAATCAAATTATGAGTGAATATAGTGGCAAAAAAATCGCAATGGTTTTCCAAGACCCTATGACAGCTCTAAACCCACTTCTAACAATAGGCACGCAAGTAACAGAGGGTATGATTCATCATTTTAAAATAAGCAAAAAAGAAGCTTTTGAAAAAGGTGAAAAACTACTAGAAGAAGTAGGTATTCCAAATCCCACTTTATGTATGAAAAATTATCCACACCAATTATCAGGTGGTATGCGTCAAAGAATCGTTATCGCTATTGCTATAGCGTGTGACCCAGATATTTTAATATGCGACGAGCCGACAACAGCACTAGATGTTACGATACAAGCAAAAATTTTAGAACTTATTACAAGTTTGCAAAAAAAGAAAAATATTTCCGTAATTTATATTACACATGATTTAGGTGTTGTAGCAAAAGTTGCAGACTATGTAGCTGTTATGTATGCTGGTAAAATTGTAGAACAGGGAACGGTTGATGAAATTTATTTCAAACCACGTCACCCATACACATGGGGTCTGCTACTTTCTATGCCAGACCTTGACACAGATGACGAAAAACTATATACAATTCCTGGTAGCCCACCAAATCTTCTAAAGAAAATTAACGGAGATGCATTTGCTACAAGAAACAAATTCGCTTTAAATATCGACTTTGAAGAAGAGCCACCAGTATATAAGTTAACAGAAACGCACAGTGTTTCATCTTGGCTAGAAGCATCAGAAGCACCAATTTCAAATATGCCAATAGAACTTCAAAAAAGAATAGAAAGAATGGAGGGAGCTTATGTCGAGTAATACCGTTTTAGAAGTAAAAAACTTAAAACAGCATTTTAAAATAGATTCAAAAACAACTGTAAAAGCAGTTGACGGAGTTAGTTTTAAGATAGAAAGAGGAACAACTTTTGGTTTAGTTGGCGAATCTGGTAGTGGTAAATCTACAATAGGTCGTTCTATTATCGGTCTATATGACATTACAGACGGTTCTGTCGAAATCGAAGGAAAAGTAGTTTCTGGCAAAAAAACAAAAGAAGTAAAAGACTACACAACACAAAAAATGCAAATGATTTTCCAAGACCCTATGGCAAGTCTAAACCCTCGTAAAAAAGTTATAGATATAGTTGCCGAAGGACTTGACGCAAACGGTTTATATAAAAATCGTGAAGAACGTGAGCAAAAAGTATATGATATTCTAAAAAGAATGGGGCTAAACCACGAGCAAGCAAACAGATACCCTCATATGTTTTCTGGTGGACAAAGACAAAGAATAGGGATAGCTCGAGCTGTTGTAATGCAACCTGATTTAATCATCGCAGATGAATGTATCTCAGCTTTAGACGTTTCAATTCAGGCTCAAGTTGTTAATATCATGAAAGAATTACAAGAAGAACAAGGGCTTACATATTTATTTATAGCACATGACCTTGCGATGGTAAAATATATTTCAGATTATATCGGTGTTATACATCTAGGGCATTTTGTCGAAATGGGGTCAACAGAAGAAATTTTTACAAATCCTGTTCACCCATACACAAAATCACTACTTTCTGCAATACCAGAACCAAACCCAAGAACAGAACCTCTAAAAAAATCGCTTTCTTATGACAAAAACGCAATGGGAGTTGATTATACTATAGGCAAACAACATTATTTAACCGAAACTCACATGGTTTTAGCAACAGATTTAGAGTTAGAAACATGGAATAAATAACCAAAAAGGAGAATATTATGAAAAAATTAGCATTTTTAGTAGCAATGGCACTTTCAATGTCATTATTTACAGCTTGTGGCTCAGATAGTGGCACAACAGGTACTTCATCAGGTGGAGGAGGTACTGCTTCTAACGCAAATGGCGAGGTACATTTAAACATTTCTTTAACCGAAGAATTTGTATCACCAGACCCTAATAAAAGTAATTCATCAATCTCGCTTACAACTTCAAGACACGTAAACATGGGACTATATAAATTTGCAGAAAGTGGCGAACTTGTACTTGATTCAGCTCAAAGTGTTGAAATTTCAGAAGATGGAAGAATTTATACTTTTACTATGCGTGATGACATTTTTTGGACAAATGGTACACCAGTTACAGCTTATGATTACGAATATAGCTTTAAACGTTTAGCAAATCCAGATAACGGCTTTGTATATGCTTGGATGCTTTCAACTATCGGTATCGAAAATGCATATGAAGTATGTTATAACGGTGCTTCGCTAGATGACTTAGGTATCGAAGCTATAGACGAAAAAACTTTAGTTTTAACATTTAGTGCTGGTAAATCATATATCACAGAACTTTTAGCTTCTCAATCTTGTTTCTACGCAGTAAATCAAGAGTTTTGCGAAGAAATGGGCGATTTATTTATGACTGATATAGAACACTCTATATTCTGTGGACCATTTGTACTTAGCGAATGGGAAGTAGGTGGCACTACATTTAAAATTACAAAAAACCCAGATTATTACGATGCAGATACTGTAACTTGTGATTCTATTAGCTACACTTTACTTCCAGACGCACAACAAAGAATTTTAGCTTGGGAAAATGGAACTTTAGACGAAGCTGTTATAAAAGGTGATTTTTATCCTATGTATGCAGATGATGATGCATTATTTCCTATGAAATTTGCAGGTATGTTCTTTATCACATTTAACACAGAAGACGAATATTTCTCAAACGAAAATTTAAGACTTGCAGTATCAACAGCTATAAACAAAGAACCAATCGCTAATAATATCTTAATGGACGGCTCTGTTCCAGTAGACTTTATTATCCCTGCAAACTTTGCTCCAGATTCAAACGGTGTAACTTATCGTGAAAATGCTGGCGAACCAACTTATAACGAATATGACCCAGCTAAAGCTTTAGAATATTGGAATAAAGCAAAAGCAGAACTTGGTGTAGATACTATAACAGTAGACTTTTTATATCACGAAGATACTCAAATCGCATCAACAGCAGCATATATTCAATCTGAACTTCAAAACATATTACCAGGTTTAATTGTAAAACTAAGCGTTACTACATATAACCAACGTGTATCTGATATGAGTGCTGGTAATTATCAATTTGGTATTACAAGATGGTATGGCGACTATCAAGATGCATCAACTTTCCTTGATATGTGGATTGATGATTCTTCTCTAAATTACGGTAATTTCTACGATAAAGAATACAACGATTTATATCAACTTGTAATCGGAGAATATGCTTTACAAGATGATTTACGTGTGCAAGCACAAGCAGAAATGGAAAAAATCTTCTTAGAAGCAGGGGCAGTTTGTCCTCTTTATCAAACTTCTACACTATATCTAAGAACAACAGACTACGAATGGAATATTGCACCAAACAACTTTACTCAGTATGCATATACAGATTTTAAATAAAGAATTTAAAGCCCAGTACTTAGGTATTGGGCTTTATTATATATTTTAGGAATATTAGAAAAATTTTTTAATAAAATATCTTGATATTATTCCTTACAAGGTGTATAATAAAATTATTAATGTAGGAGGTGATTAATTTGGATTATATAACAGTAAAAGAAGTTGCTGAAAAATGGGGAATATCCGAACGTAGAGTTCGTGCGTTGTGTTCAAACGACCAAATTGTTGGTGCTAAAAAACAAGGTAAAATATATTTAATTCCAAAAGAAGCTAAAAAACCAAAAGATGGTAGACGAAAAGTTATTAATTCAAAATATATTGAAATTTTTGATAAAATAGACGAACTACTTAAATCTGTAAATGATAAAAGACCATTTACTCAAAGAGAACTAGAAAAAATTAACGAAGAATTTTTAATAGATTTTACTTATAATTCAAACGCTATCGAAGGAAACACTTTAAATTTAAAAGAAACTGCTTTAGTTTTAGAAGGTTCGACAATAGATAGCAAACCTTTAAAAGACCATTTAAAAATTGCAGGTTATCGTGATGCGTTTTTATATGTAGACGAAATTGCTAAAAGTTCTACAAAATTTGATGATAAAACAATAAACCAAGTTCACGCATTAGTTATAATGAGCAGACTAGATAATAAAATTAAATATCGTGATGTATCAGCCACTATAACAGGTACGTTTAAAGAGATGACTGAACCAAGTTTAATTGCAGATAGTATGAAAAAAATGCTAAAATCTAACGAAACACGCAAAAAAGGACTTCATGCAATAGAGCGAATTGTTTGGTTTCACCTAGCTTTCGAGGGTATCCACCCTTATGTTGATGGAAACGGCAGAACAGGCAGACTTTTAATGAATTTAGATTTAATGCAAAACGGTTATCCACCTATAAATATTAAAATTAAAGACAAAAAAAGATATTATAGTGCATTTGAAAAGTACTTAGAAAATGACGACATAAACGATATGGTAACTTTAGTTTGCGAATGTATCGAAGAAAGATTAAACTATTATTTAAAAATACTAAACACATAAGTATAAAATTTATACTTTTCAGGAGGAAAAATGGACGCAAGAAAATTAGCAAGTAAAGCAATGCAAAAAAAAGCAACTGTAGCAAGAAAAGTTGTAAAACCAATGGATTTAACAAAAATTTCTGGAATGGGACTTAACGAAAATTCGATTGGAATGTCTATAAAAGCAAAAGAAGCTATTATTAAAGAACTAGAAAACGGACATCGTTACGGCGATTTTCAAGCTTATGAATTAAAAACAGCTATAGCAGAAGAGTTTAATTTAGACGCACTAAATATTCTTACATCAATGGGTTCTAGTCCTATAATTGGATTTATTGCAGAAACATTCTTAAACGAGGGCGACGAACTTATTACTTGTGTTCCAACGTTTAATGCTTTTAAAGATGCATGTCTAGAAAATCTTGCAACTCCAATTTTAGTAGAACTTACAAAAGATACAAAATTTGACCTTGATGGAATGATTTCAAAAATCACAGATAAAACTAAGGTAATCGTTGTTTGTAATCCAAATAATCCTACAGCTACATATGTTGGCATAAACGAAATTGAAGAATTTATAAAAAAAGTACCTGACAATATCGTTGTTGTTTTCGACGAAGCATATATAGAATACGCTACAGCAAAAGACTGTGTTAGTACTGTTGAGCTTATGAAAAATAACCCGGAAAAACCTATAATTGTTTTAAGAACTTTTTCAAAATTTTATGGACTAGCAGGTATCCGTGCAGGTTATGCTTTAGCTCAAAAAGAAATTATAGACGAAATGGTAAAATGCTGTGGCACATGGAATTTATCTCGCCCTGCTCAAGTAGGGGCAGTATCTGCACTGCACGATAGAGAACATAGCGAATTTGTTTTACAAGAAATGCTAAAAGGTCGTGAATTTTTAGAAAAAGAACTAACAGCTTTAGGTTGCGAAGTTTTCGATTCGCAAACGAATTTCTTGTATTTTAATGCACATAAAGACTCTAAAGAAGTTTTTGATAAACTTTTATCTTTAGGAGTTCACACGAGTGGTGGACATAAATATAACAGAGTAACTGTAGCGACAATGCCTGAAAACGAATTTTTCATTAAGTGTATGAAAGAAATAATGTAAATAAATTCTCCTAATTGATAGATTATCTAACTTTTAGGAGATTTTTTTATTAAACATACTTTGTTTAATTTGTATATAATTATATCGTTATAAATATTGACATTTGTTCATAATTGTTATAATATATAATTATAAATAAAACTATTATGGGAGGATAAATTATGGAAGTTACAAACAAACCAAAATTCCCAGCGAATTATGATGGGTTAGACATCGAAGAGGTTGCCTTTGCAGAGTTTGAAAATTGTTATGGTCAAAAACAAGAATACAAACTCGACATACTACGCAAGCAAAACGATAATGAACTTCGCCCTGTCGTTATTTTCGTGCATGGTGGAGGATTTATCCAACCACTAGACAAAAGACAAAACTACGTATCTCTAATATGTCGCCAAATTATAGAATATGGATATACCGTAATATCTCCAGATTATCCTCTTTATAATGACAAAGAAGACCGTTTAAAAGATGATAGCAACGCTTTGACAAAACAGATACCTCATTCTATAAAAGCTGTTTACGATTTTATTTTAAAAAATGCAGATAAATATAATTTTAATACAAGCAAAATTGCGATAATTGGTGGTAGTGCTGGTGCTACAACAGCGTATAACGCTATAGCAACCTATAAAGAGTTGAAATTCACTTGTTTTGGTGCTTTGTGGGGCGTTCCTGCTATATTACCAGATATTTCGCATTTTCCACCAATTTTTTCAGTGCATGGAACGAATGACTCGTCTTATGTTCGTCAGGTTGATGTTACAGAAGCATTTTCTAAAGCACATATTTCGTGTACTCTAATTTCTGTAGGAGGTAGTGGACATTCTCCGATAGATAAAATGGCAGAATATGTACCACCACTTATTCATTTTTTAAATTATTATACGAAATAAATTACATAATGCCACACTAATTTTTAGTGTGGTTTTTATATTAACAATTAAATCTATAATTGACAAAAAAACTACAATATGGTATATTAAATACATAAATAAAGATTTAAGGCAACGCCTCACAACTAATGGCTCACGCCTTAATAGTCAACTTTTTTACAAATTTTACGTAACGTCGCATAAAAATCACTTGCAAGACGAAAGTATTGCTACGTAATTTTTGCACAAATTAACGAAAAATTTATCTATAAAATTTAACTATTATAGTTATGAGGAGTTGCCTTAAAAAGGACTTATTACATATTAAAAGAACTTTAGAAGGAGTCCAAAAAATATGAAAAAAATTGTAGCAATATTACCATCTTTAAATCCAGATAAAAATCTAAAAGAAGTAGTTAACACTCTTGTTTTAGAAGGTTTTGAAAATATTTTAGTTATAAATGATGGAAGCGATGAAAAATATGACAAATATTTTAATGAACTTATGGATTTTCCTGAGTGTACTTTGCTAAAACACGAAGTAAATCAAGGAAAAGGCGAAGCTTTGAAAACAGCATTTAGACATTTTAAAGAAAATTTTAGTAGTGATGAATTTGCAGGTGTTGTAACAGCAGACGCTGATGGACAACATTTAGCAAAAGATATTAAAAAATGTGCAGAGTCCATGCTCGAAAATCCTAATTCTCTTATTTTTGGGGTTCGTGATTTTAACGAAGAACACGTTCCTCCTAAGAGTAGAATAGGAAATAAAACTACTACACAAATAATTAAATTGCTATTTGGCAAAAAAATTATAGATACTCAAACAGGTTTGCGTGGTATAAATTATGAGCATATAGATATATTTTTAGAAGAACAAGGTTCTCGTTTTGAATACGAAATAAATATGTTAATATGTGCTTTAAATATGGATATAAACATTGTTCAAGTGCCTATAGAAACAGTTTATTACGAAAATAATAGACAAACGCATTTTAATCCTATAAAAGACTCTATTAAAATATATAAAGTTATTTTAGCATCTTTTTTTAGATATATAGTTGTAGCTTTTGTATGCTTTTTTATAGACCAAGGCTTGTTTAATATATTTTTGTTTTTTGCAAATATTGCAAGTTCGACATTTTTTTCGAGAATAATATCGGCTATTATAAATTTTAAATTAAACAAAGACTATGTTTTTAAAAACAAAAATGTAAAAGATAACAGTCTTTTGATAAAATATGCAGTACTTTGCGTAGTTCAAATGGTGCTTTCGGCTACAGCTACAACAGTTTTATTCAATCTTACAAAGAATAATGTATCAATTATAAAAATCCTTGTGGATTTATGTTTGTTTGTAATAAATTATATAATACAAAAATTATATATATTTAAAGGTGAACGAAAATGAGTGCAATAATACCATTTTTGGTAATTTCTGTAGCGAGTGTAGTAGGGGTTGTTTTTTTCGAAAAAAGATACGAAGAAAATTTACACCTAAGCATGCTTTCTATAATGTTTATGATGTATTGTTTTGGTATATCAGGTCGGTTACTTCTTGGCGTATATGTAACTACAGGAATTATTATAGCAATTTACGGACTAGCTCTTTTTAAAGTTATAACAGATGGAAATTATAAGCAAATTATAAAAAGAACTCTAACACCTGGATTTTTTATCTTTGTAGTTCTTTATATATTGTGTTTGAGAACAAATTTTGGTATGCATGCTTTAACGTGGGACGAGTTTTCACATTGGTGTGACACCGTAAAAATCATGTATACAACTGATGCTTTAGGGATAGATATGGCATATTATCCGTCTTATCCACATTATCCACCAGGAGTTTCTTTATTACAATATCTTATTTTAAAATTAGATGGTTCGTTTACAGAATGGTTGATATTTTTTACCCAAAAAATATTCGTTTTAAGCTTAGGTATGCCTTTTATAAAAAAAGATATAAAAATACACGAAGCTATTATCACAACTTTAATACTATTTTTTGGACCATCAATGTTCAACTGGGAATTTTATGTAACAACTTATATAGATATAATGCTAGGTATAGTTTTTGGGTTTACCGTTGCAATAATTGCACTAAAGGACTTAAACAAATTTGATAATTTATTAACAGTTTGTCTTTCTATTTTTGCACTTTGTATAATAAAAGAAGCAGGTACTATTTTTGCAATATTAGCTTGCGTATTACTTGTTATAGAAATATTAAGAACAAATATGAGCAATTTACTTCTTACACCGACTATTTTTTCACTAGTTTTTCCTCTTTTAAGCTGGGAAATTGTAACAAGCCATTTAACAACAACAAGTGCTACATCAGGTGGTATATCTCTAAATGCAATCAAAAATTTTGGAAAAACAGCTGATACAGCATATCAAAATGATACTATTACTATATTTATAAATAAATTTACCAAAGAAGCTTTAGATTTTGGAAATTTTGAAGCAACTCATTTTATAATGCTCGTTTTTATAATCATTTTAGGTGTTGTATTAATGATAAATGGCGATAAAAAACGAAAAATCGCAATAAAAGGTATGATTATAACCATCGTAATATATATTTTAGGGTTACTCATATCATATTTATTCTATTTTACATCTTATGATGCACTAAGACTTGCCTCTTTTGATAGATATATGACCATTGTCTACGCAGGTTTTAGTATGTATGCTATATATCAAGTTATATATGTCTACGAAAAGTGGTATGCATATGTTGCAGGCTTGTGTATTGTTATGTGTTTTATAAAACAAGAGGACACAGAAAACCTATGGGATAGGGTATATGTTCAAAAATCTACAGAATATCGCTCGAATTTAGTAGAACTTGTATCAAATTTTCAAAGTGTGCAAAATGATGATTTATACGAAAGTGTTTTGCTTATCGAACAAAACACGCAAGGGCTGAATAATCGCAAAATGAAATTTTTATTACGTCCAGATAATATAATTTTTACGTATCTAAGCAGTTTTGGAGAACCATATAGCGACGCTGATATATGGACAAGCAACAAAACCTCAGAAGAATTTTTAAGTTTTGTGCAAATGCATTATGATTATATAATTATACTTTCGATAGATGAGCAATTTATAAATACCTATAGTGAAGTTTTTTATGACCCGAGCAGTCTAGAAAATGGTGCTATTTACAAAGTTGATAACGTAATAGAGAGAATATATTAAAAAAAGGTACATAGTTTTAAACTATGTACCTTTAAATTTTTGGTTTTATTCTTCTTCTGTAGTTATAACCTTAGCTAAAATTACTACATTATTTCCTGGCATTGTAAATGTGTCATTCGTTAATGTTATAATATTAAAAGCTGTGTCAAGAATTGTTATATCTAATTCAGTTAGATCATAATCTTCGTTAGCTGTAATTACAACTTCGTCACCAATTTGAGCAGTTTTAGTAGAAACTGTTACAAAATCTTCATCAAAAGAAATAGTATAAGTCGCTTTAACGAAAGTAGCCGAAATTATAATATTGCTAGATGGCATAGTAATTTCGTTATTTGTAAGAGGAATAACAACTCCGTCAGCGTCTGTAACCGTTAAAGAAGAAAGAGTATATCCTTCAGCTGGTTCTGTAGTAACAGATACTGTATCGCCAGTGTTTGAGTATGTTGTAGTTGTTACTATAGTGCCATTTTCAGCATTTTTTATTATTTCATACGTATTTTTAGAAAAAGTAGCAGAAATGGTTACATTTGAGCTTGGCATTGTAAAAGTTTGATTAGTTACAGGTATAACTTCGTTATTTGCATCTTTAACAGATAAACTAGAAAGTGTATAACCATTTATAGAAGATGGTGTTAACGTTATTAAATCGCCTATGTATGCAGTACTCGAAGATACTTCGATAGTGCCATTTTCGTCAGTTGGAGTAGTTATTGTATATGATTTTTTAACAAAAGAAACGGAAATAAAAACATCACTTGCAGGCATTTCAAAAGTATAATCAGAAATTGAAATAGCATTTTTATCAGAGTCTACAACAGATAGGGAAGAAAGAACATAACCTTCATCTGGAGTTAAAATTATAGTAATAGTTTCATCTTCATCTGCATTTGAGTGGCTAAATGTTACATATCCGTTTGTAATATCAGTATCACTTGTTATAGCATATTCGCCTTCTGTTTCTGGAGTTGTTGGTATTTCGTCTTCAACTTCCGTTTCAACATTTAACTCTGTGTCAGAAGCATATGCATCTCCGTTTACTATAGAACTTGAATTAAGCACAAGTTCTGCAACGCTTCCGTCTATTGTAATATCTGAACCTAAAACATTATTTGTAATAGAATCAAAATCACCGATAAATTCAAAAATTTCACCATCATTTATAGTTATTTCATTAATAGTTCCTGTAAATTCAGATGTTTCTATAATAGCATTTTCGTCTAGTTCCATTACAAAGATAGAAGTTTTACCACTTAAAACAACACGAACAGAATCTTGAACTTTAGATACTAAAACCTCGCCTAAAACAGTAACATCATTTAGATAGATAGAGTTTTCGCCACCACCTTTAATGATTATATCGCCATAAACAGTAACATTATCTAAGTAAACTTCGCCATCGCCAATACCTTCTGCTAAAATCAAATCGCCTTTAATTGTCATGTCAGATAAAGTTGCTTCATCTGAATTTACAACAACATTACCGTCTACATTTTCAGAATATTCTTCACTATCGTTTAATAATAAAGCTATAGCACGGTCTAAAATTGCAACAAATTCAGCACGTTCGATATAAGCCGATGGGTCAAATGTGTTGTCTGGTCTACCGTTTACGATACCAGCTTGACTTAAATATGCTACAGAATTTAAAGCCCATGAGCTAATATCTAAATTATCAGAAAACCCAGTAGATGTATAATTGCTAGTGTCAAAATGCATTGCACGACATATCATAACAGATGCTTCTTCACGAGTTATATTATCAGTTGGACGAATATTTACACCATCACCTAAGATAATTCCTGCATAATTTGCTTTAAGTACAGAAGTTGTATAATAATAGTTATCTAAATCAGCAAAAACATTGTTGCCATATAGCTCATAACCCATTACTCTATCTAATATTAAAGCGACATCTCCTCTAATGATATTGTTTGATGGATAAAATAAATTGCTATAACCATTAACAATATTTAAGTCTGCCCATTTTTCGATAGAATCTTTCGCCCAGTGACTACTAGTGTCAGTGAATGATGTGGTAGCGTGTACTGATTGTGAAAACATACTCATAATCATACAGCTTGCAAGTGTTGTTGCCATTAGCTTTTTCATATAAACTCCCTTTCACCACGTATTATGTGGTCTATAAAATTATAAATACTTTTGTAAAATATTGTATAATATTATAGCATAAAAAATATCTAAAATCAAGCTGTGTGTAAGTGTTAAAAAACACTTTTATGTAAGTGTATAATACATATTGGACAAAAAATAAAAAAAGAAAGATAATACAAAATCTGTTATAATAGAGTAACAACACACAACCATACAGAAAAGGAATTATCTTTCATGAATAGTAT
>JAWXUO010000073.1:0-5693 GCA_044426355.1 Clostridia bacterium
TCCCATCTCTCTGCAAAAGTTGGGTCGATATAACATTCTTTGCCATCTAAAATAGCCATAGACCAGATGTGTTCTTCACCGTTTGCTGTTCCTGAAACACCATAAACATCAATTCCTTCCATTTTGCACAAAGCGTTGAAAAGAGCAACATATGCTTGACAAATGCCTTTGTTATATTGAGTTAAACCATAAGGTGTGTAACTTGCGTTTTGAAAAGTTAGGTCATATTCATTATTGACAACAATCCACTCAAATATAACTTTTGCACGGTCATATTGGCTCATGGAAGAATTTAAACTGCCGTTTAAATATAAAACACGATGAATATCTTCTACTTCGCTAAAAAATTCATTTTTCATATAAATGATTTCGCTTGTAGAGAAATAGATACTGCTTAACGATATAGTAATATCACAATCAAGGTTAGTTCCACTCATAGGTGCACTTAAATGATTTATAAACGTAAAATATTCAGGATATTTATCAAAAACTGCAACAAAAGAGTCTACAAAAGCTGTATGATATTGATAAGTGTCACGCATTTGATAAAAACTAATATCGCTATACGTTAAAGTAGTTTCAAATTCATTTTTTAAAGCAGAATTTAAGAGTGTTTGTTCAAATTCTTTGTCTGTAGAAGGAGTTTCCACTTCGGTTACTGTTGGGTGTACGTATTTTTTTTCTGAAATGTTTTTTTCTAAAATATCAATAGACCTTGAAACTAAAGCTGATACTTCCCCACGAGTTATGGAATTATAGCCATAAAAATTAAACTCATTATTTTTAACCGAGCCTTTAACTATGCCAAGTTCGTATAATGTGTTTATTTCTGCGTCAGATATATCAGTAAATGGAGAGTTTATGTTTATTGTGTCTATGTCAAGCAAAGAAAAAATTAGCTTAGCTACATAAGTTCTAGTTGCTTCTTCATCAAGATTTATATTTTCGCTAGATATTAAAGAAAGCTCGTATGCTTTGCTTGCATATCCAGAAGCCCAATGGCTAGTTTTATTATCTAGGGGTTGCTCGTCAAGCAAAGTGATGATTATTTTTAGTATTTCGCCTATGGTTATAGTATCTTCTCCACGAAAAGTTCCGTCTTGATAACCGTTTATAATGTTTTTGCTCGAAAGCGAGTTTATATATGGGGCATACCACTCAGTACCTTTTATATCGCTATAAGTGTCTGCAACTGTTTGAGTTACAAGGTTTAAAGTCATTACAGCGACTAAAGTTAAGGTTTTAAATTTCATAGTTTCTCCTTAAATCTATATTAATGTTAAAAAATAGTCTTATATATAGAGTATAGCATGTATGGGTAAAAGTCAATTAAAAATTAATTAAATTTGACTAATTTTGAGAAATATATTATAATGTTAATAATTGTATTTTAAATGGAGGATTTTATGAGTAGCAAAAAAGAATATGGCAATGATAGCATTTCCTCTCTAAAAGGAGCAGACAGAGTAAGAAAACGCCCAGGGGTAATATTTGGTTCTGATGGACTAGAGGGTTGCAAACACTCGGTTTTTGAAATTTTATCAAATTCTATAGATGAATCTCGTGAAGGATATGGAAGTGTTATAAAAGTAACTTATAACAAAGATAAATCTATAGAAATTTCTGATTTAGGCCGTGGCATACCACTAGATTATAACGAGGCTGAGGGTAGATTTAACTGGGAGCTTGTTTTTTGTGAGCTTTATGCAGGTGGTAAATATAAAAATCAAGAAGGAGAAAACTATGAATTTTCGCTTGGTTTAAATGGTTTAGGCTCTTGTGCTACTCAATATGCATCAGAGTTTATGAATGTAACGGTTGTTCGAGACGGCTTTAAATATTATTTAGAATTTAAAAAAGGCGAAAATATATATATAACGGAACAAGGTTTTACAAAAGAACCGTCTACAACTAAAAAAACAGGAACAACAATACATTGGAAACCTGATATAGATGTTTTTACAGATATTAATATTGAAAAACAATATTTTGTAGATACTTTAAAAAGACAAGCTGTTGTAAACTCAAAAACAAAGTTCGTTTTATCTTATACAGATGAAAATGGAACTGAAACAGAAGAATTTTTCTACCAAAATGGTATTGTAGACTATGTTAAAGAACTTTCAGAGGACACAAGCTTTACAGAAATTAAATTTTTAAATGCAGAGCGTGTTGGTCGTGACCGTGCTGATAAACCAGACTATAAGGTGCTACTTTCAGCTTCTTTTTGTTTTTCTAGTAGCGTTAGTATTACAGAATATTATCATAATTCATCGTGGTTAGAATATGGTGGCTCGCCAGATAAAGCTGTTAGGTTATCGTTTTTATCATCTATAGACAGCTACCTTAAAACAAATGGAAAATATCAAAAAAATGAGAGTAAAATAACTTTTGCAGACGTTTTAGATAGTTTGATTATAGTAACAAATTGTTTTTCGACATATACAAGCTACGAAAACCAAACGAAAAAATCCATTACAAATAAATTCATACAAGATAGCATGACAGAATTTTTAAAAGAAAGCTTAGAAATTTATTTTATAGAAAATAAAGCAGAGGCAGAAAAAATTTCTGAACAAATTTTAGTAAACAAGCGTTCTCGTGAACAAGCAGAAAAAGCACGCCTTAATATTAAGAAAAAACTTACAGGAAATGTAGACCTTGCAAACCGTGTGCAAAAATTTGTAGATTGTCGCTCGAAAGATGTAAACGTGCGTGAGTTATATATCGTGGAAGGAGATTCGGCTCTTGGTTCTTGTAAATTAGGGCGAGATTCTGAGTTTCAAGCGATAATTCCAGTTCGTGGAAAGATATTAAATTGCCTAAAAGCAGAATATGACAAAATTTTTAAAAATGATATTATAACAGATTTACTTAAAGTTTTAGGTTGTGGTGTAGAGATTGAGAGCAAGAATAAAGATATTTCTTCTTTTGACATAAATAATCTTAAATTTAACAAAATAATAATATGTACCGATGCCGATGTTGATGGTTTCCAAATAAGAACACTTATTTTAACTATGCTTTATAGACTTGTACCAAGTTTAATTGAGCAAGGATATGTATATATCGCAGAAAGCCCACTTTTTGAAATAACTTATAAAGACAAATCGTATTTTGCGTATAACGAAAAAGAACGAGTGGACATACAAAAGAAATTAAACGGTAAAAAATACGAATTACAACGCTCAAAAGGTTTAGGCGAAAATCAGCCTGATATGATGTGGCTTACAACGATGAACCCAGAAACAAGACGTTTAATCCGTGTGTTACCTACAGAAAAAGAAACAACAAGTTATATGTTTGAAATGCTTCTTGGCGATAATTTGCAAGGAAGAAAAGACTTTATTGCAGAGTTTGGACATGAATATTTAGACTACTCAGATATTAGTTAAAGGAGGTGCGTGAGTGCAAAATTTTGTAAAAGACCAAATTATTCCAGATACGCTAAAGGAAAATTACGTTCCATATGCTATGAGCGTTATTGTTTCTCGTGCAATACCTGAGATAGATGGTTTTAAACCCTCGCATAGAAAAATATTATATACAATGTATAAAATGGGGCTTTTAAATGGCTCTCGTACAAAATGTGCTAATATCGTAGGTCAAACTATGAAATTAAACCCTCATGGTGATGCTGCAATTTATGAAACTTTAGTTCGTTTAACAGAGGGTTCGGAGGCTTTGCTTACCCCTTTTATAGATTCTAAAGGAAATTTTGGTAAAATATATTCTCGAGATATGTCTTATGCTGCATCGAGATATACAGAAGCTAAATTATCTTCTATTTGTCGTGAGATTTTTGAAGAAATTGACTATGATACAGTAGATTTTGTTCCAAACTACGATAATAAAATGCAAGAGCCAGTACTTTTGCCAACAACTTTCCCAAATATTTTAGCAAACCCAAATACTGGTATTGCAGTTTCTATGGCGAGTTCGTTTTGCTCATTTAATTTAGTAGAACTTTGTAACACAACTATCGAATATATAAAAAATCCTGAACATGATATTTTAAAAACTATGCCAGCACCTGATTTTACAACAGGTGGCGAAATTATTGTAGACGAAGAACAAATGAGAGAGATTTATAGAACAGGTCGAGGTTCGTTTCGTGTTCGTTCGAAGTGGCAATATGTTAAAAAAGAAAATATCATAGAAATTACAGAAATTCCTTATACCACAACGGTAGAGGCTATAATAGACAAAGTTTCAGACCTTGTTAAAAGTGGGAAAATAAAAGAAGTTTCGGATATGCGTGATGAAACGGATTTATCAGGGCTTAAAATTGCAATAGAGATTAAACGTGGTGTTGACGCTGATAAATTAATGACAAAACTTTTTAAAATGACTCCCCTTATGGAAAGTTTTTCGTGTAATTTTAATTTACTTATAAATGGTGCACCAAAAGTTTTAGGTGTTTCGCAAATATTAGATGAATGGGTTTCTTGGAGAACAATAAGTATTCACAGAAAAATATCTTACGAAGTAGCTAAAAAACGTGAGAAATTGCATTTGCTTTTAGGTTTAGCAAAAATTTTAGTAGATATTGACAAAGCTATAAATATTATTCGTGATACAGAAAAAGATAACGATGTTATTCCAAATTTAATGCTAGGTTTTGATATAGATGAAATTCAAGCTGATTTTATAGCAGAAATACGTCTACGTCACATAAATAAGGAATATATTTTAAAAAGAACTAAAGAAACTGACGATTTAATTAACGAAATTAAAAAACTTGAAGGTATTTTAGAGTCTAAAGCTAAGATTTTAAATATTATAATAAAACAATTAGAAAGTATTATAAAAAAATACCCAAAAGAAAGAAAGTCGGACATTATTTCTCAAACAAATGTTGCAACTTATAAAGAAGAAGACCATATCGAAGATTATAATGTTAATATTTTTCTAACAAAAGAGGGATATTTTAAGAAAATAACCCCTATTTCGCTACGTATGAGTGGCGAACAGAAGTTAAAAGATGGCGACGAAATGTTTATGGAGCTTGCTCTTACAAACAAAAGCGAAGTTATTTTCTTTACGAATATGCACAAAGCATATAAAACTCGTTTGCATGAGTTTGACGATACAAAATCTAGTGTTTTAGGTGAATATTTGCCATCAAAGCTTGATATGGACGAAGATGAGTTCCCTGTTTTTATGTTTGCTCCAGATGATTATAATGGTCATATTATAATCTGTTTTGTAAACGGAAAAGTAGCTAAATTTGACCTTAAATCTTTTGAAACTAAGACAAATCGTAAAAAACTTACAGCAGCATATTCGGATAAATCGGCTGTTGTAGAATTTTTCCATATAAAAGAAGATGTAGATTTAATTTTAGAGTCATCTTCAAATAGATATGCAATGTTTAATACTTCGATGGTTTTATCGAAAGCTACAAGAAGCAATATCGGCGTTATGGTGTTTACTTTGCGAGGAAAAAACACTGTTTTAAGTGCGAGAATTAGTGATGAAGATAAAAACGAGATATATCGTGTAAAAGCTATACCATCTATCGGAACGATTATAAAAAAGGCTGAGAATAGTCAAATTTCGTTGTTATAGAAATTTTAATATTAAATTAGTTGAAAATTGCAATACCAAATTGAACACTTTTTTAAAATAAAGCAAAAACTTATTTAGATATATAAATTTTGTCAAGATGAGCGTCGAATAATTCTTCTGGA
>JAWXUO010000074.1:0-5642 GCA_044426355.1 Clostridia bacterium
ATTGTATCATATTTAAAAATAAATTTCTATACTTTTTTTTATTTTTTTAATAAAATTGGCATAAAATTTAAAAAATCTGCTGAAACAAGTTTGTATTCAACGTTTTCGTAAATACCATTTTTTGCATATTTTAAACTTTCGCCGTGTAAATGTCCGTAAATACAAGTAGAAACATTATAAATTTTGAATAATTCTAATATTTCTATGCATTTAAAATGTTCGTAGATTGGTGGATAGTGTAAAAAACAAATTTTTTCTGAAAAACCTGCATTATGTGCTTGTTTTAGTGAATTTTCTAGACGCAAAACTTCCCTTTTGTAAATTTTTTCGTCAGCTTCGTTTTTAAAATTTTCTTCATAAGACCAACCACGAGTTCCACAAAGAGCGATATTGTCATAAACTTTGAAATTATTAAATAGCAAATCTATAGTATAAATATCATTTTCTTCAAAAAATTTTTGTATTTTAGAAGAAGTTGACCACCAAAGGTCGTGATTTCCTTTTAAAATTATCTTTTTTCCTGGTAAATTTTCTATAAATTTAAAATCATTTAATGTTTCTTCAAGCTTTAAACCCCAAGAAATATCACCTGGAATTATAAGAGTATCATCATCAGTTAAAAGATGGTGCAAATTTTTGTCTAGTTTTTCTTGATAACCTTGCCATCTACCCCCGAAAATATCCATAGGTTTTTCTACTCCGAGAGATAAATGCAAGTCTGCTATGGTATAAAGAGCCATGTTTTCTCCATTTTTTTATAGTATTAAGTTAGTGAAATCGTATATAATATATTTGTAACGAAAAGGAGATGTTATTATGAAAAATCATATTAATTGTGGCGTAAAAAATTGTAAATTTAATAATAATTCTACAGGTGATTGTAGTGCAGACCAAGTTTCGGTTTCTAACTGTGGTTTAGAAAAAACGGAAACTTCTGTAGAAACTATGTGTAGCACATTTTCGCCTAAAAAATAAAATAAGGTGGCGAATTTCGTCACCTTACATACCAAAAAGATGCAATACTACAGCTATAGCAAACATTGAAACAAATGAATATATCATAATGTTTAAATATTTTGAGTAACCTTTTGGAGTTATTTCTCCCATTTCGTCAAGTTTTTCGATAATTGGGCGAAGTCTGAAAAAATATGATAAAATTGATAGTATAACAACTAAAATAGCAACTAATTTAAGAGCTTGGTCAGCCATAAATAGTATAACAATCAGTAAAACTATAAAAATTAATTTTGTACCAGCAACCCAATTTGCCATATATTTTGCAAATAATTCTGAAGTTTCATCGTCTTTTGCATAAAACCATGAGTTAAAAACAGCTACACCGTTTCCGTATTTACTATCTGGGAAAAAGTATAAAACTAAAATGTTTAAGGTTTCTAAAAAGACAAATATAATTATAGATATATCTAAAATACTCATTTAAAATCTCCTTATATAAATTATAGATTTATTAAAGTCATAACTTCATCTAAAATTGTTTCTTTTTTAATTGACTTTGAGAAACGAATTTCTAAGTCTTTAAGTTCTGCTAATGATTTTGGAGTATCAAGTTTTGTGTTTTTTGATAATAAATCAAGATTTTCAAGACCACTTTTAGAAATATCTTTACCTAAAGCAGAAAGCACACTGTCTGCAAATTTGAAAGGAGATGCTGTAGATGCGATAATAGTTTTAGTATTATCTTTTGTTTGGTTTTGATAGTCTTTATAAACTTTTACAGCAACAGCCGTATGAGTATCTAATAAATAACCAGTTTTTTCGTAGTATTCTTTAATTGTATCATTAGTTTCTTGCTCAGTACAAAAGCCTGCGTCGAAATCTTCGTTGATGCTTTTAAATAGCTCGTTTGGAACTTTATATTTACCGTCTTTATTTAAAGAATTCATCATATCAGTTACAAGAGAAGAATTATAACCTGAAGCTATAAATAAAAGTCTTTCAAGGTTACTTGAAATTAAAATATCCATAGATGGTGAATTTGTAAGGAAAAACTCACGATTTCTGTCATATTCGCCGTCTTTTTTGAAAAAATCTGTTAAAACATTATTATTGTTAGAAGCACAGATTAATTTATTAATATTAATCCCCATTTTTTTAGCAAAATAAGCAGCTAAAATATTTCCAAAATTACCAGTAGGAACGCAAACATTTATAGGGTCGCCTATTTTAATTTCGTTAGAATTTACCATGTCGCAATAAGCAGAAATATAGTAAATAATTTGAGGAACAAGTCTTCCCCAGTTTATAGAGTTTGCACTAGATAAAAACATATTTTCGCTGTCTAATTTTTTTGCTGTAGCATCATCAGAAAAAATAACTTTTACAGCAGATTGAGCATCATCAAAATTACCATCAATAGCACATACAGCAACGTTTTTACCTTTTTGTGTCATCATTTGTAATTTTTGAACGTCTGATACACCATTTTCTGGATAAAACACCATAATTTTTGTTTGTGGAACATCAGCAAAGCCCTCTAAAGCAGCTTTTCCTGTATCGCCAGAAGTTGCAACTAAGATACAAGCTGTACGATGTTCATTTGTTTTAGCTAAAGACGCTGTCATTAAATGTGGCAACATTTGTAAAGCCATATCTTTAAAAGCACATGTAGGACCACGAAAAAGTTCTAAAATAAACTCAGTGTCCCCTGTTTTTACTACAGGTGCGATGTCTTTAGTATCAAATTTTACACCATAAGCATTTTTTGCAAGGTTTTTTATTTCCTCTGTTGAAAAATCTGTTAAAAATTTTTCAAAAACATATTGTGTTCTGCCTTGATAATCTGTTTTGCAAAGTTTTTCGATGTCGCCATTTTCCATTTGTGGAATAGATTCAGGACAAAAAAGCCCACCATCTTCTGAAAGTCCTTTTGCAATAGCCTCTGCTGAAGTTAAGTTAATTGCATTATTTCTTGTGCTTAAGTATTTCATTTTTCCTCCTACATGCATTCGTAAGCATTTTTTATATAATTTATTTTTGTTTTATAAACTTCTATTATGTCAAATCTTGGTTGTAAATCTAAATCTGTTTCCATTAAAAACAACGTAGCAGTTTTGATGATTTTTTGTTGTTTTTTAGGGGTTACATATTCAGATGCTGTGCCAAAATCAGTTGATTTTCTAGTTTTTACTTCAATAAAAGCTAAAATATCATTTTCTATAGCGATAATATCTATTTCGCCATATCTACTATGGTAGTTTCTTGAGTGTATTTCAATACCTTGTTTTTCTAAAAATTCAACGGCACGATCTTCGCCCTCTCTACCAATTACAGTTGTGTTTTTCACGAAATTTCCTCAAATAAAACATTCTATGTATTTTGCAAGGTCCATATTCTAGCAAAGCATTTTGGTGTGCTTTTGACCCACCATATCCTTTGTTTTTTTCAAATTCATATTGTGGATAAATTAAAGCTTGCTCGTTCATATAATTATCTCGAGTAACTTTTGCGAGAATAGACGCACCAGATATAGATAGACTTAAACCGTCGCCACCTATAACAAAACGTCCTGCATAGTCGTCGAAATTTCGATATAAATTACCATCAACTAAAAGATAGTCGGGCTTAGTTTTAAGCTGTTTTACAGCTTGTCGCATAGCTTTAAAAGTTGCAGGTAAAATACCTATTTCGTCTATCTCGTCGTGATGAACCATAGAAATTCCGTAATCTATAGCGTTTTTTGTAACTTCTTCGAATAAAATTTGACGTTTTTTCTCAGATTTTATTTTTTTAGAGTCGTCTAAATCTTTAATTTGACAACCGACTGGCAAAATAACAGCCGAGGCACAAACAGGCCCTGCAAAAGGTCCTCTACCTGCCTCATCAATACCACAAATTGTTTTATAACCTTGCGATATAAGTTCGTTTTCTAAAGTAAAATCACTCATATTATTCCTCGGGCATTTCTAGTGTAAGTTTTCCTAAAACACCACCACGATATTCATCAAGTAAAATCTTAGAAGCTCGTAGAGTATCAGCCTCTGCACCACGCATTAAAAAACCACGTTTTTTAGCTAAATCCATTAAAAGTTCGTAGCCTAAAAAATCGACTTCCATATGAGGGTCTATTTTATATCGGTCTATTAAAACTTGTGGGTTTGAAACAGCAAGCATTTCTAAAAGTTTGCAAGCTAGGGTTTCGATGTCTAAAATATCATCTTTTACAGCACCAGTAACTGCGAGTAAAATTCCGGTATGTTCATCATCAAGTTTTGGCCATAAAATACCAGGAGTGTCTAAAAGTTCTACGCCGTCGTCTACCTTAAACCATTGTTTACCACGGGTTACACCTGGTTTATCAGAAGCTAGAGCAGACCTCTTTTTAAGCACTTTGTTTATAAAAGAAGATTTTCCTACATTTGGAATACCTACAATCATAGCTTTTGCTGTTTTTCCTATTTGTCCTTTTTCTTTCCAACTAGAAATTTTTTCTGCTAAAAGTTCGTTTATAGCCTTAGAAAATTTATTAACACCTGCCCCACTTTTGCTATCAGTTGTGATAACAGCGAAGCCTTGGTTTTTAAAATATTCTATCCATTTTTTTGTAGCAAAATCATCTGCAAGGTCAATTCTGTTTAAAATTATAAGACGTGGTTTGCCTGCTGTAAGCCAGTCTATATCAGGATTTCTGCTTACTTTTGGTATTCTTGCATCTATAATTTCGCAAACAACATCGACATGCTTTATATTTGCCTCAATCATTCTTTTTGTTTTGGTCATATGACCCGGGTACCAATGAATTACCATTTTATCCTCTATTCTATAGTTCCTCTGTTGTCAAGAGGAAAAAGTCTGTAAACCACTCTACCTAAAATGCAATCTATAGGAACCATTCCTATGTCTTTAGAGCGACTGTCTGTACTATTATTTCTATTATCGCCTAAAACAAAAACACAATTTTCTGGAACGATTTGTGGAAATTCCACACCTTCAAAAAGATATGTTTTTTCTAGAATATAAGGTTCGTGTTGTAAAATACCATTTACAAAAACATCGCCACTAGAAAAGTTTATGTCAACTTCTTGACCTTCGGTTGCGATAATACGTTTAATAACAGCTTTTTCGCCGTTTTCGAATGTATCTACAGCTAAAACGATTATGTCGCTATTTTTTGGTGTATATAAAAAATTACTTATAATTAAAGTGTCATGGTCTTGTAAAGTAGGCTCCATAGAAGAACCGTCGATACCTACAGGGCGTGCGATGAAAACAAATACAAATACAACGCAAAAAACAGCGATAATTAATGCTTCAGTCCATTCAAAAAGCGTTGGTGGTTTCATTTCATTAATAGCTATACTTGTAGGTTCGGTAGTGTTGGAGTCTAGTTCGTTTAGATTATCTTCATTTTGTATCATTTATAGTCTCCTATTAAAATATCTTTAATGTATATTATAACATATAAAAAACTAAATTGCAATTAAAAATTGTGCGTAAGACGTAAATTCTGTTCGCTTATATCAAAATAATAAAAGTCGCAAAAATCTGTTTTGTCAGGAACTGGGTCTGCAAAAGTTGGGTCGATATAACATTCTTTGCCATCTAAAATAGCCATAGACCAGATGTGTTCTTCACCGTTTGCTGTTCCTGAAACACCATAAACATCAATTCCTTCCATTTTGCAC
>JAWXUO010000075.1:0-5471 GCA_044426355.1 Clostridia bacterium
GGCTGTAATGCCCCATTTCTTTGTCTAAAACGATAGCTTTTGTGCGATATTCTTCGAGTTCTTGATTTTTTAGGTAGCTTAGAAGATTTATAATAACAAAACAAAAAACTAAAAACATAAGAATGATTACAAGATTTTCTTCGCTTTGATTAAGAAGTGGACTTACTGTAAAACCTAAAATCATCAATATAATTTGTGCTAAAATCGGCGATAATAGGTTAAAAATATCAATTTTCGCACTAAACTTCAAGGTTTTGTTGTGTATATACATTTTGAAACAATAGACAATGAAAAATAATGTAATTCTCGAAAATAACATCATAAATACTGCAGCTATACTTTGTGGAATGAGCTGTTGCTCTGTCATTTCAATTTTTAGTACCCAGCATATCACGCCGGTTACTATATATTCAATAAATACCATAAAAGTCATGAAAAATAATGATGACAAAATTTTGTGTTTTAATGTAGTTTTTATGGATAAACTTGATAAAAATATACAAAATATCGCTGTAAAAAAATTTAATAATGCAGGTAAATCAAAAGTAATCGCAGTGAAACTTTGCAAAAATATTGCAAGATAGCATAAAAATCTTGCTTTTTTTGTACCTTTATCTAAATTTATAAAATAAGCGTCGTGAAAAATTTTCGCACAATATGCAAGCATAATAGATTGAAGAATAAAGATGCATTGGTAAAAAACAAACATTAAAGACCTCCTTTTTTACTAGCAAAAGCAAGCAAACGAGCTATCGTATCGTCTTTGCGTGTGCGACCGATTGTTATTTCTTTTTGAGTGTTTAGGTGTTTGGTTTGAAGGTGATTTTTTGCAGAAAGTGAGCTGTATTTTAAGTTTGCAATGTATGAGCGACTCGGCATTACAAATGAGGGATTTTCCTCAAATTCTTCCCATAGGTCGCTGATTTTCGCTCTAAAAATATGTACTTCTGTTGGGGTGTTTAGATGAATATAATGCCCAAAATTTTCAAAAAACACAATATCTTGCTCTAAAACCTTAAAAGGTATACCTGCTTTTTTGAAAATAAATACTTGACCTAAGTTTTTTTTATATAATTGCGAAAAATTTAGGATTTTTTGCTCGAAATCTTGTTTTTCTATTGGTTTATCCAAAAAACCTAGCACATTTTGCTGAAATAATTCACGAAGTCGGTCATTTGTGGTTGACATAAAAATTATGTAACAATTTAGATTACTAAGTGAGGGCAGAGTTGCAATTCCGTCTAATTCTTCCATAACTATGTCTAAAAAAATCAAATCAAATTCACGGAGCATAGGCGAAGAAATAAGTTCCTTGCCCGATGAAAACATTGATATTTGAAATTCTAACGGCAAAGATTTTGAAGTTTTTAAAAGCTTTTCGACGTGTTCTTGATGCGTTTTGCAGTCGTCGCAAATAGCAATTTTTATCATAAATGCACTCCTTTGAAATTTGTATACGTATATTTTAACATTTTTTATAGCAAAAAGAAAGCTAAAAAACGTGTCGTTTGTGAACAAAACACGTCGTTTGTGAACGGTAGGTTGTTTTTGGTGGTTTTTTATGGTAGAATTTATTATATAAATTGCATTGTTAATAAAGCCAAAATCGAATGCAATTTGATTTTAGACAAAAGTTTTTGTCAACTTGAAACAAAAAATGGTGGAGTTTGAGGAAATATCTTAAGAAAACAAGAAAAAGGAGGATAAATTCGCTCGGTATATAAGTATTTTGGCTTATGATTAAAAAAAACAATAAAAACAATATGAAATGGAGAAAAAAATGAAAAAATTTAACATACTTTATGCGATAGGAATACCATCACTTTTCTGGCTACTTATAATTTTCGCATTCACATGTAACAGCGTATTAAAATTAGATTTACCAGCAGAAATTCTAGCTTATTTGCTAATAATTGGATTTGTAGGGTTTTTAGCTACTTTTTTTGTGCATGGTTTCATCTATAAAAGTACAATTAAAAAAATGGATAAACAACTTGCCACTATGCAAATAAATCAAGTTTTTAACGGTCAGTCTGTAAGGGTTGCCATTGACCAAACAAATAATAAAATTGTGCTAACTTTTGCGTACAATCCAAGCAAAATCTACACGCTACCACTTTCGAGCATTACAAAAGCTCAAACTAATGATTTTAAACATGGTTCTGGCTTTTTAGAGGGAACTATGAGAGTTGCATTTCAGTTTTGGATTGACGGACAAAAAGTTACTGTGGATACATTTACGTCAAGTCGCCAAAAATTTAGAATGGATAGCAATGAAGTTTTAACAGGAATAGCAAAAGCTGACGCTATGGTCGAAATTTTGTCGGCTCATTTGGTGAAATAGATGAGAGTTTTAAGGTTTGACGCTTGGCTTTGCCTTGCAATTTCGTATGGTGTGGCTTTTCTACCAAGTTTATTTGTAGAAAATTATAGTCAAAGTATGCATTTGATAGTTTTAACGATAATTTTTATAGTATTAAGACGAGTAGGTTCGCAACTTGGGTTGTTTTCGAGTATTTTTTACACAAAAAGTGGAGATAAACCAAATTTTGCAGAGAGAATGCTTAGAAAATTCTCGTATGACTATTGCAATGATTGTAAAAAAGATATGACCGAACGCACAAAAAAACTATATTTCGTGCCACTAAATGCGAGTACAGAGTTTGAAATTGGTATGAAATTCGATTATTTTGAGCAAAATGCTGTGCCAATTAACGATTTATCGGAAATTCCAACAGGTTTTCACGGTGGTTATGCAAAAATGTATCAATGTGGAGATTGTGGCAAGCAAACAGAGGCTTTCGAGGTGTTTTTGCCTGTGCGTGGACAGGAAATAGCAAAACTTAGCATACAAGTGCTTGATGGTAGACTTCAAAATTTGAAAACTTTTGAAGATAATTAATATGTTTTATTGGAGGAGAATTAATATGTTTTATTATAGAAATTATAGAAACTGTGCAAAGGCTACACTTGTAAATGCAAGTGTACGAATGCTAGGATTTTTTCCATGTATTTGCGTGTTTTTTGACGTATATTACAACGGCGACCCTAATTATTTTGTAGTTTCTGTGTCTGTTGTATTTTTAATTGCAATGTGGATTTTGTCGAATAAACTTAGTGATAAAATAGCGTTAGAAGCAGAGGAAAAACATCAAGAAAAACGTCAAGAGCTTGTTGACACTAACACATACGTGCAAGGTGCAGATGATGACGAAATATTAACTACACCTGCAACCATAGTTTTAAAAAGAGATAATTGTTTAATGGGTTTTGCAGTTGCTTTCAAATTTTCTCTCAATGATAGTGAAACACATTCACTTAGAGTAGGGAAAAGTGTTACATTAAAGACCGATAAAAAGCTAAATGTTATTAAGGCTAGTGGAATGGAAGACGAAGAAAAAAGAGTTGTCAAATTCACTGTTGAAAACGGTGAAAATATAGAAATTATATATAAAGGTTGTGTTTTTCATTCGTTGAACAGATAGAAAATGCTATCGTTTAATAATTTAAACTCTAAAAATCAAATGCAATTTGATTTTAAATTAAAGTTTTTGTCCACTTGAAACAAAAAGTGGTGGAGTTTGAGGCTAAGCCTCAAGAAAAGAGGAAAATTATGCAAGATGAAATAATTATAAAACAGAGTGCAAAAGGAAATTTTTTGTACACAATATTGTCAATAGGTATGTCGATTGGTTGCTTATTTATGTGTTTTGTAGATTTAGAAGGATATGGAACTGGTTCTTTAAGGCTATTAACTGGAAATGCTTTTGGTTTGATTTTTTTAAAGATAATTATGCTTATAGGATTTTTATTTATGGCTCTATGCACTTGTTTTCTTATAAAAAGAGCTTTTAAAAAGAAAGATATTTTGATAGTAAATAGTCAAGGTATTACAGATAATAGCTCTATGTTTTCGGCTGGATTTATTCCTTGGAGCGACGTAGAGAAAGTATTTGTAGCTGATATTATGGGCGAAAAACTTATAGAAGTTGCATTAAAAGATGAACAATCTCATTTTAACAAACAAAGTAAATTTCTACAAAAAACATTATTATATAATAAATCTATCGGGCATGAAATGGTATGCATTACATTAAATTCAACAGGGATTAAACCCGAAAGTATAATTGAAGAAATTGAGTGCATTTTTAGTAAATACAAGACTAAATGATTTGCAATTTGATTTTAAATTAAAGTTTTTGTCCACTTGAAACAAAAAGTGGTGGGATTTGAGGTAATGCCTCAAAGAAAGAGGAAAATTATGCAAACTTTACAAATTTTAAACTTGCTTTTTGACAATGTTATGCCAGTAGCGAGTATTTCTATGATTTTTGTCATTGTTCAAATGATATCATCATCGGTTACTGGGGTGACATTTTTCTATAAAACCGTTAAAAATAAGTCGGAAATGCTGACACTTTTAGCGTGTTTAGTTCCTTGCGTGTTCATTGTAACGTACGCAATCGTTGCACCACTAATTTTCGGCTCGTTTGTCGGTGGTGGAATTAGCGAAAATGCAGTAGTTTTAATTCTAGCGTCAACTATGACGGTGGAATTTTTTGTAGAACTTGCAATTTTAATGATATTATTCACTTTTCTTGTGATTTTCTATAAAAAAATCTATACTTTAAGCAAAATTCAGTTTGTGGTATCGTATTTATTTGAATTTATCACAGGTTTTGCACTTTTAGCACTATATTCTGCGTGGCATATCACCCAAAATCCGTATATTTTCGCAGACCTCTTGGTCACACCTTTTACATATTTAATTTACGGATATTTTGCGATAATTTACAAGGTTTTACTACTCGCTATCGGCTTAATTACAGCTTTAATTTTCCGTGATAAAAAACAAACGACCACCGAAAACGTAAATACTTACGATGTGGTCGATTTACAGGAAGCTTGCCTAAAATATCTAAGTTATCGCAAAATTTTAACGTCAATTTCATTTATTATAACATTTTTTCTGCTTTTTTCTTGTATAATGGTAGCTTTTTTGTATGATTATGGGTTTTCTTATGAAAGTTTCATTCGTTCGTGCAAAGAAATAGGGTTTTTAATGCCGTTTTTTGCGTGGTTTTTGGTAGTTGGAATTTTAGGGCTATTTTTTGCAATTTTCCCAAAACTTACTCCTGCGTATCGAAAACTTGAAAAAAATGACCTTTTTAGGCAGTTTTACGAAGAATTTGTTAAAGATAATTTAGAACAAAAAATGCACACAGAAACAAAAAGCTTTATTTTGCAAACTATAGGTTTAATACCTCGGCTTCAAATTAAAGACCCAAATGCTGTTAAAACTTCCCCACTTATGCAGACGAAACCGAAAGAAAAAGAAAATAAGTTGGTGTATATACCAATGTTTATAATGACGATAGGTTATATGTTTTTTGATGGTTTGTGGCAATATTTCCTTGTTTTTGCTGGGGTTTCTTTAGGTGCAATGTTTTAAGAGCTTTAAATTCTGGATG
>JAWXUO010000076.1:0-5325 GCA_044426355.1 Clostridia bacterium
TGAAAATATTGAATACAAGCTTGCTTCGGCAGATTATTTAAATTTTATTCCAATTTTATTAAAAAAATAAAAAAAAGTGTAGAAATTTAATTTTAAATATGATACAATAAATTGATAAATCTTAGGAGGATTAATAATGGAACTAATAAAACAAGAAAAAACAGCTAATAGTACAGTAACTTTAACTGTTAAAGTATCTAAAGAAAAATTCGAAGAAGCTAACAAAAAAGCTTTTGCTCAAAATTCAAAAAAATTAAACATTGATGGATTTCGCAAAGGTAAAGCTCCTCGCCATGTAATCGAAAAAATGTATGGTAAAGAAATTTTTTATGATGAAGCAATAAATTTATGTTTTCCTGACGCATACGACGTTGCAGTAACAACTGCAAATATCGATCCTATCGCTCGTCCTGAAGTTGATATGACTGAAATCACTGAAGATGGTTTTAATTTTATTATAATAGCTCCTGTATACCCAGAAATGTCTTTAAAAGCATATAAAGGTATCGAAGCTGAAAAAGGCAAAGTTTCTAAAGCTACAAAAGCAGAAGTAGAAGCTGAGCTTTCTGCAATGGCTAAAAAACTTTCTAGAATAGAAACTGTAGAGCGTAAATCTAAAAAAGGTGACATTGTAAACTTCGATTTCGAAGGTTTTATAGATGGCGTTGCTTTTGCTGGTGGTAAAGCAGAAGGACACGATTTAGAACTTGGTTCTGGTCAATTTATCCCTGGTTTCGAAGAACAATTAATCGGCGTTAAAGCTGAAGATACACTTGATGTAAACGTAACTTTCCCAGAAGGCTACCAATCTCAAGAACTTTCTGGAAAACCAGCAGTTTTTAAATGTCAAATAAACCTTGTAAAACAAACAATTCTTCCAGATATGGACGATGAATTTGCTAAAGACGTTTCAGAATTTGATACTTTAGAAGAATTAAAAACTGATATTTCTCAAAAAATCTCTGAAAAAAATAAATCAGATGTAGAAAATCAATTTGAAGATAATGTTATCAAAGCATTAGTTGAAAATTTAGAAGGCGAATACCCAGAAGCTTTAAAAGTTCAACAAATAGATAAATTAGTACAAGATTTTGCTTACAGAATTCAAATGCAAGGCGTTACTATCGAAGATTACCTAAAAATGAACGGTATGGACATCGAAGTTTTCCGTAAATTATTTGATAATCAAGCTGAACAACAAGTTAAATCACAACTTGCTTTAAATGTTGTTGTGCGTGAAGAAAAATTAGATATTACTGAAGAAGAATTAGAAGAAGAAATTGCAAAACTTGCAAAAGATTATAATATGGAAGTAGAACAAGTTAAAAACGTTGTTCCTATGGATACTTTAAAATCTGATATTTTAATGACAAGAGCAGCAAAATTAGTTATTGATAGTGCTGTAACATTAAAAAAAGCAAAAACAGCTAAAACAGATGAATAATTTTCAGCTAAACACTATATAATTTACATATCTGTTTAGATATGGAAAGGAGAATATACTATGAGTTTAGTACCTATGGTCGTCGAGCAAACAAGCCGTGGAGAGCGTTCGTATGACATTTTTTCAAGACTTTTAAACGATAGAATTATATTTTTATCAGAAGAGGTTAATGATACTACGGCAAGTTTAGTAGTTGCACAAATGCTATACTTAGAGGCTCAAGACCCTGATAAAGACATTAGTTTTTACATTAATAGTCCAGGAGGCTCTATAACAGCAGGCATGGCAATTTACGATACAATGAACTATATAAAACCTGACGTTTCTACTATTTGCATAGGAATGGCAGCATCAATGGGGGCATTTTTGCTTTCTTCTGGTGCAAAAGGCAAAAGATTTGCACTTCCTAATAGCGAAATTATGATTCACCAACCACTTGGTGGAACAAAAGGTCAAGCTACGGATATTGCAATCCACGCAGAAAGAATTATCAAAATGCGTGCTAGTTTAAACAAAATTTTAAGTGAAAATTCAGGTCAACCAATCGAAGTAATCGAAAAAGATACAGAACGTGATAATTTTATGTTAGCTAGCGATGCTGCTGAATATGGACTAATCGACAAAGTTATTACAAAAGCTTAGGAGTAACAATTATGTCAAAAAACGGCGATTCTATAAATTGTTCCTTTTGTGGTAAACCAGAAAGCTTTGCCACAAAAATAATTTCTGGCAGTAATGGTGTGCATATTTGCGACGAATGCATCTCAGCGTGTGTGGATATTCTTGCCGATGTTAATATCCAAGAACCAAAAGAAGTTGTAAAATCAGAAGATTTTACAATGCCAACTCCACGTGAGATGAAAGAAATTCTCGACCAATATGTAATTGGACAAGAAAGGGCTAAGAAAATTCTTTGCGTTTCTGTTTACAATCATTACAAAAGACTATTTAAAGAAATAGACGAAGACGATGAAGTTGAGCTTCAAAAAAGTAATGTTTTAATGCTAGGTCCGTCTGGTTCTGGTAAAACTTTACTCGCTCAAACTCTTGCAAAAATTCTAGAAGTTCCTTTTGCTATAGTTGACGCTACAACTGTAACAGAGGCAGGTTATGTTGGTGACGACGTAGAAAATATACTTTTACGTTTAGTACAAGCTGCTGATTTTGATGTAAATCTTGCAGAGCGTGGTATTATTTACGTTGACGAAATAGACAAAATTTCTAGAAAAAGCGAGAATACTTCTATAACTCGTGACGTTTCTGGTGAAGGTGTTCAACAATCTTTACTAAAAATTCTTGAGGGAACTGTTGCTAATGTACCTCCAGGTGGTGGTAGAAAACACCCTCATCAAGAATTTATCGAAATAGATACATCTAATATTTTATTTATTTGTGGTGGTGCGTTCGAAGGTATCGAAAAAATGATCGACAAACGTATCGGCAAAAATGGTATAGGTTTTGGTGCTGAAATAATTTCTCAAGAAGAAAAAAAATCTCAAGATTTATTAGCTAAGGTCGAACCTCAAGATTTATTAAAATTTGGTTTGATTCCTGAGTTAATAGGGCGTTTACCATCTTTAGTAACGCTTCAAGATTTAGACCGTGATGCTTTAATCAAAATTTTGCTTGAACCTAAAAATGCAATTATAAAACAATACAAAAAACTTTTGGCTATGGACGATGTAAAACTTGATTTTACAGATGATGCTATAGAAGCTGTTGCTGACCGTGCTATCGAAAGAACGACTGGTGCAAGAGGTTTGCGTGCTGTTTTAGAAGATGTGATGAGCGATATTATGTTTGACACGCCTTCAAATAATGAAATTACAGAAATTACTATTACAAAAGAAATGATAGAAAATAAAAATGACTACCAACTTAATGAATAAGTTGGTAGTTTTTATACATAAAAGGGGGTTAATATGAATAAATCCATCTTAAAATTTGCTATTCCTTCAATTTTAGGGGTACTTTTGTTTATATGTCCGTTAAAAATTGACGAGCAATACACGGTAATTATTGCTGTTATCGCAAATGCTATGCTTAATTTAATTAACGATGTTTCAATGTTTATAATTTATTTAATAGTTTCCATAAGTTTTTGTTTTACAATAGGCAGAAAATATTTAAAAATTGATTATAAACTTGATAAATTAAACGAAATTTTTAATCCTACTGGTTTTTGGTTTGCAATTCGTTTAGTCGCTTTTATTATTGCGAACATGTTATTTTGGAACATAGGACCAGCATTTATAATAAGCGATGACACCGGAGGCCTTGTCGCACATGGATTACTGCCAATTTTAATCTGCGTTTTCTTTCTTGCATCTATGCTTTTACCACTTTTGTTAAATTACGGATTACTAGATTTCTTCGGCGTTTTGCTTATAAAATTCATGCGTCCTTTGTTTAATTTGCCAGGTAGAAGTGCTTTAGACTGTGTTGCAAGCTGGCTTGGCGACGGTTCAATAGGCGTGTTACTTACAAGTAAGCAGTACGAAAAAGGTTATTATTCTAAGCGTGAAGCAACTGTTATAGCAACAACTTTTTCAGCTGTTAGTATCACATTTAGTCTTGTTGTAATCAGCGAAGTAGGGCTTGAACATATGTTTTTACCTTTTTATTTTACCGTTGCAGTAGCTGGAATTGTTGCAGCAATAATAGTGCCGAGAATACCTCCACTGTGTAAAATTTCAGATACCTATAGCACCGACAAAGTATTTGTCGAAGATATTCCTGAAGAATATTCTGCTTTTAAATACGGTTTGAAACTAGGAATTGAAAAAGCTGAAACAGCACCATCTGCAAAACAGTTCTTATATGACGGAGCTGTGAACGTTTTAGACATGTGGATAGGGGTTATTCCAATAATTTTAGGCCTCGGCACTGTAACTTTAATAATCGCAGAATATACACCAATTTTACAATATTTAGGCATGCCTTTTATCCCACTTTACATGCTTTTGGGTGTTCCAGAAGCAGAAATTGCATCTCAAACTATCATAATTGGATTTGCAGATATGTTTTTACCATCAATCATCGCAACTTCTATAGAGTCTGAAATGACAAGATTTATAGTTGCTTGCACAAGTGTTACGCAATTAATTTATATGTCAGAAATTGGAAGTATCATCATGGGAAGTAAAATTCCTGTATCATTAAAATCGCTATTCATAATTTTTCTTGAACGAACTATTGTAACTTTACCAGTCATCGCACTTTTGGCAAAATTATTTTTTTAACATTGACTTTTTCTTCTTTAAATGCTATTATAAAATAAAATGATTTATAGGAGAAAAATATGAATTTTAAAGTAACACCAGAAAACGTTTGTCCAAGCTTAATTTCTTTTGACCTTGATGGCGAAATTGTTTCAAATGTTGAATTTACACGAGGTTGTAACGGAAATTTAAAAGCAATAGCTAAATTAATCGACGGAATGACTGTATCAGAAATTGAAAGACTTTTAAAAGGCAACACATGTGGCAACCGAGGAACTTCATGTGCTGACCAACTAGCTATCGCTATTCGTGAAAAATACGAAGAACAAAATGCATAAACTTTAACTGCAAGAATTATCTCTTGCAGTTTTTTTATTTATAAATTATACAGAAAGTAATGTTTTACACTCATTTCGTGCAGTTGTGTATTTCCTAGAACTACACTTATGTCCACGCCACAAAGACTTTAGCGTGCGTGTCACACAGACACTCAAACTGAATATTCTAATGGTTAATTGTATAATCAAATTGAACACATAAAAAAAGTCCACAATAAAAGGATTTTCTGTTAAAATAAAGTAATGACACCAAAGTAACAGGAGAATCAAAATATTATGGACTATAATAATTATACCACAAATAGCGAAAAAAGCAACAAGG